>JAFPMR010000055.1 GCA_017411235.1 Bacilli bacterium
ATTGACGTTCCTAGAAAAAATGGTATTAGAGAATACTCAGATGAAAACATTAGAGTAATTGAATTCGTAACATGCATGCGTGGAGCAGGTATGAGTATTGAAAGATTAAAAAAATATATGAAATTAATTGGTGTTCCTAATACAGAAAAAGAAAGATTAAAAATCCTAATTGAACAAAAAGAAGAAGTAGAAGAAAAAATCCGTTCTTTACAATCTAGCTTAGAGAAGTTAAACTTAAAGATAGATGTATATCAAAAAGGAGAATAGAAGAATGGAAAAAGCAAAGGTTTATTTTATAAAAGAAATAACACCTGAAAATGTTGTTAAAATATTTGATAAACTAGGTAAAGAACTACCAGGTAAAGTAGCAGTAAAAGTTCACTCTGGTGAAGAAGGAAATCAAAATTATCTAAGACCAGAATTTATGAGACCTATGGTTAACCATGTTAATGGTACCATTGTAGAATGTAATACTGCATACGGGGATCGTTTTGGTGGTGAAAGAGATACTACTGAAAAACATCTAAAAGTAATAGAAAATCATGGTTGGAATAAATACTATGAAGTAGATTTAATGGATGCTGAAGGACCAGATTTAGAAATCGAAATTCCTAATGGAAAAGTTCTAAAAAAAGATCTTTTAGGTAAGAATATTAAAAATTATGATTCAATGTTAGTATTATCACACTTTAAAGGACATCCAGCTGGTGGATATGGTGGAGCTTTAAAACAACTATCTATTGGTTGTGCTTCAAGTAGAGGAAAAGCTTTAATACATTCAGCAGGAGCATCTGATGATAGAATTAAATGCTGGGATTATGATGATCATAATGGTTTCCTTGAAAGTATGGCAGATGCTGCATCAGCAGTAGTAAAATACTTTAATGGAAAAATGGCTTTTATAAATGTTATGGCTAACATGAGTGTTGACTGTGATTGTTGTGGAGTAGCAGAAGATCCATGTATGGAAGACATTGGTATCCTAGCTAGTCTAGATCCAATTGCTATTGATCAAGCATGTATTGATTTAGTAAATGCTTCTAATGATCCTGGTAAAGAACACTTCTTAGAAAGAGTAAACTCTCGTAATGGAGTTCATACAATTGAAGCAGCAGCTGAATTAGGATTCGGTACTAGAGAATACGAACTAATAGAAATAGATTAATGTAAAACATAAGAGAACATCTTATGTTTTTTTTAATTCTTTGTGATATGATAATACTAGGAAGATAGGAGGTGTATTCATGGCCAAAGATTTACTTAGTGGACTTAATATCTCTGATAGTGACTTAAGAAGAATAATTGTTGAAGTATTTGAACAAAAATTTGCTTATATGAGTAAAATGTCTTTCTTAAGATGGATTAATAGTAGACAACTATCTGAAAGAATCCAAAAACTAACAGTTGAAATGATGACTGAAGAAGACAAAAAAGAACACTCTAATTGGAGTGGTTACTATATAGATGATGGAGTTCATTTACGTGATAAACAAATAAACGAAAAAACTCTTGATCATGAACTTAATCACTTCCTAAATGATAATACAAAACAATTCCCTCGTTATATAAACGAAGGATTAACAGAATTCTTAACTCAAGAAACATTTAAAAGTGCTGGTAAACAAACTAAATATGTTTCTTATTCAACAAATGTAGATATGGTAAAATTCCTATATTCTATCTTTGGTGATGAACTAATAAAATGTTACTTAGTAGGTGTCTCAGATGAATTCTCTACTAAACTAGAAAGATTCTTAACAACTACTAAAGAAGATAGTTTACAAGACTTCTATAGTGTATTAGAAGAACTACACTGGTATTATCATCCAACAAATGAAGAAGATAGAATAAAACAAGAAAGTAAAAAAGAACGTGTTGAAACCAAATTAGAACCTAAAAGAACTCATTATCTGGAAAATATCTTATTAAATAGTATTATAAATGATATGTTAGATTTTAAATTCTATAAAGATTCTAAAATAGATATAACATTATTAGCTAATACCATCTATGAAAGATTACAATTACAAGCAAGAGCAGCCAATGTATCATATCCAGCAAAAGAAGGTTTAACTAAAGTAAGAGAATTACTATCAATATCTTTATGTCATTCTTATCTAATTAACTTCTATACTAAAGAAGAAATAGTAGAACAAGTAAATAAAGCAGTAACTCTAGGAACTAATGGTGTTATCAATGTTCGAAAAAATACTTTAGAAGAACTAAATAATAAAACAAAAGATGTTGATTATTATGCTTTAAAAAGTAGAATAGATTACTATGATTACTATACTAATAATGGCTTTGATTATGAAACATTTATCTTAGATTACTTTACTTTAATAAGTACTCAAAAATTCCCTATAGATACACTAGATATCGAAAGAAATCTATACAGTTTCTTATATAAGAAAATTAAAGGAAATGTAGATGTAGATTTAATAAATACCCTAATTGAAAAATATGGTAAATTCTATTCACATATAGGTACTGTTAACAATGAAAATATAGCACATACTAAAGAATCATCAATTGTTGAATTTACTATTTATGATGACTTAAAAATGTATTTAGAAAAAAGAGACAATGAATACTATTGTATTATTCATAATGTAGAAAAAAATGAAGTAGAATCTTTCCCAGTATATCCAAAAGAAAGAAGAGATCAAGAATATCCATACTATATTTCTTTCTATCATCAAGATACTAAAAGAACTTGGTCTTTACTATTAAATGAAGATCAAAATATTGTATGTTTTAACAATAAAGAAATACCATTTAAAAAAGGTTTAAAAAACTTAATATCAGCTACTATAATAGCTGAAACAAGAATGAACTATAGAGAATATATTCACTATCTAAATGATGGAGAAAACTTGTTCTCAGTACCAGGAACAATGTATGCAGGAGTCAATCTAGATGAAGCAGATCATCGTACTCGTTTCATTGATTATGAATCATTCTTAGATGACTTAAGAGAAAAAATAAAATTCTTACCAACTAGTAATAAAAAAACTATTATTGAAGAAAACATAACTAACTGTTTAAGAACTTGTTATGGTGGTATGCAAATACCACAAAACATCATAGCTAAAGCTATCTTACTAGCTAAGAATTATATTGAAAAAAATGAAGACTTAAATAAACTAAAAAGAATCAATGTCGATTTAAAAGAAGAATGGAAAAAATATATAAGTGAATTAACTTATACTGGTGCATTATACTTCCGTACTAAAGAAGATAGTGAAAAATACTTTAAAATAACTAATCGTCGAAAAGTAGTAAAAAAAGCTAGAGAAGAAGTACAAGCTAACTATGAAAGTTTCATTCTTGAACCAAATGAATTATACTTTGATAATACTATTTTTACTCATGGTTTAGAAGGAGTATCATTCGCTTCTATAGAATTAAGAGAATACTCATATCCACATGCTAAAAAAATAGATTTCCCTAAACTAATAGCGTACTTAAAAGAAGTTGTAGCTAAAGAAACAACAGATCCAAAGCATGCCTTTAATAATTACTATTGTCAACTATCATACTTCTTATTAGGTATATCTAGACAAACATCTATAGTTGAAGATCAAATAAGAGAAGAAATAGAAGAATGTGTCTTTGAAGGAAAAGAACCAAATATAGAATTATTAGAATCTTTAGAAGAAGAAAATAATAATAAATTCCAAGAGAGAAGAAAAATAATTCTAGAACAAATGAAAAATGATTCTCTTAAAATAAATACACCACATCCAGAAATAACTAAAGAATTCATAAAAAAGATTAGAACTATCGAAGAAGATGAATTATTACCAGAAGAACTAAAACAAAAACAAATTGTTATGATTTTAGAATTATATAAATCTATTGGCGATAATAATAAATATGAACAAGAAATCTATGCTATGGACGAGGTAATAGCACAAGATAAAAAGAAAAAAAGTAAGTAGATAATACTTACTTTTTCTATTTAACACTTTATAAATAATTATAGGCAAAATATGCAATAAATATGTTATAATGTTTATTGTAGGGAGGTGTAACCATGGACTATGATATCAAACTAGATACCCTAGATTCTAAAGCATCTGAATTTGAAACACTAAAAAGTTCTGCTGAAGATATCTATAACGAATTCAATAGTTGCTATCTATCTAAGATTTATGACTCGGAATTAAGTAGTTTAAAAACTAGTTTAAGAGAATCAGTAAATCGTCTAAAAAAAGGTTATACTAATTCCAATACTTGGTTAAAGAACTATGTTAAAGAATTAAATGAACTAGAAACAGGATTAGCTTCATTTAGTTCACCTAACTTAACAGCACCAACAGAATTCAAAGGTGAATTCGTTGATTTATTTGGTAAAAAGACAATGCCAATAATCAAAACTGGTGGCGATATTCATGCCAATGCTGAAATAGGAGTTAAACTAACAGGTAATACTAACCAAGATAAAATATATAACTATCTTAAATCCAAAGGATTCAATGATGCTGCAATATGCGGTATCTTAGCAAATGTTCAACATGAATCAGGATTTAGAACAGATGCTTTAGGAGATGGTGGAACATCTTATGGTATCTGCCAATGGCATAACAGTCGTTGGGATAGACTTAAAAACTATTGTAATAACAACAACCTAGATTGGCATACTTTAGAAGGACAACTTGAATATCTAGTTTGGGAATTAGAAAACAACTACAAAGGTGTTTATAACACTCTAAGAAATGTACCTAATACTAGACAAGGAGCATATGATGCAGCATATAAATGGACTACAGACTTTGAAATACCTGCTGATAAATATGGAGCTGCCCAAAGAAGAGGAAATGCCAGTGGTTCCTTCTGGAACACATATGGTGCTTAATAATAATTAGAAAGAATAGGATGGATGATTATGGCTGAGAGTATCGGAATAACTAAATCAAGTGTAGATAATATAGTAAGTAATCTACAAGGCGAACAAGAAAAAATAACTGGTTACATGAAAACTCTAGATACAGAACTAGGAAATGTTAACCAAGCATGGCAAGGATCAGATGCAACAAAATACACAGAAAAAATGAGAGACGATTATAAAGTTTTATTGAAAGAATTCAACGACAGTCTACAAAGTTATATAGACTATCTTTCTGGTGTCTTTGCAGAATATAAGAAACTAGACGATAAATTCGTTGATACAAAGATAGAGGTGTAATTATGGCACAAGCATTAGATTTTGGGAAAATAAAAGATTCTTGTTCAAACCTTACTAGTTTAGCTTCAAACCTTGGTTCTACTGTCGATACAGTAAACACTGAAATAGGTAAAATCCAAGCACCAGCTTGGGTAGGAAAAGCTAGTGAAGCCTTTAGAGATAAAATAACTACTTTAGCAGCAAATCTACCTGAAGCTAATCGCCAATTAGCAGAATCAGTAATCTTCTTAGCCAGCTGTGCAGATGCTTATGATCAATTAAGCACAGAATCAGCTAATAAATTAAAAGAATTAATTGGTGGCCAAGATTACATTGATAAATATGATGTAAATGGTGCTCCAGAAGTAAACTTAAGTTCACGTTATGGAGTAGAAGAGCAAAGCCAATCAGCTACTACATTAAGTACTACAGAAGAACAACAGCAACAAACAACTACTAGAACTTCTACAAGTTCAGGAAGTAGCAGCGGATATAGTGGAAGTTCAAGATATTCATATAGTGTTGGACCTGGAGGTACAACATCATCTGCTGGAGTTGTAACAACAGCACTAGTAAGTGCTGCTGAAACAACATCATCACTTACTTCATTAACTTCAACAGATATGACAGGTAAAGAAATTGAAATACCTGATAGTGTAAAACAAGGTTACTACACATGTACTGGATACGATTACTGGATTGATAGTGGTCGTGAAATGTCATGGCAAGATGGTACAAACCAAAAAACAGTATCTGATATTTGGAAAGAACAAGGATCTGTATTCAAAAATGGTATTGCTGTAATTAATGTAGATGGTGAAGATAGATACTTAATTGCAGTAACAACAAAATTTGGTATGCCAGGTGATTGTATAGATGTTACATTCGCTGATGGTACAGTAGTTAAATGTATCATTGCTGACTCTAAGGGTGATGGAACAGCATCTGGTTCTGAATGGGGACATGCTTTACCAGATGGTTCAGTAAACGTACTTGAATTTGAAGTACAAAGAGAAAAAATCCTTCAATCAGGAAATCCAACAACAGACAAATGGGATTTACCTTGGGATAGTAATCAACCTGTTAAGAGCATGAAGAATACTGGAAGTATTATTGGTGCTAAAGTAACAGATAAAACAGTTATAACTAATAATTCAAATGCAACATTAACTAATTTAGTAAATAATGCAGAATCAACAAAAGAAGTAAGAGAAGTAATAACAGATGTAGCTGAAACTCAATTAAATAATACTGATGAAAAAGAATACGTTAAGATGTTCGGCGAATCAGAAGGAGAAGCTTGGTGCAGTGAATTCGTATCATGGTGTGCTAAGAAGAGTGGCTACAACGATACAGTCTTCCCTAAGTTCTCTGCAGCTGATGAAGGAGCTACATGGTTTAAAGATAATAACCTATTACAAGGCCGTGATTACACACCTAATGTTGGTGATGTCTTATTCACAGGTGGCGATGAAGCTACCCATACTGCTTTAGTAGTAGGTGTTAATGGTAATACCATTACAACTATTGAAGGTAACGTAGGAGACCAAGTAGTTAAAAAGACTCATACAGTTGGAGATTCTGATATCTATGGATATGGAACTCCAGACTATAGCAAATTAGTTAAAGATGATAATACATCAGCTGTAACGGTATAGGAGGTATTAAGATGGCAGATTTATATAACCACTATAATGGTGTTGATCCTGGTAGCATAACAAGTGCTACACAATCATTAAGATCTAAAGTTAAAACAGCTCAAACAAAACTTAGTTCATTTAAATCTTCATTATCTGATGGTGTCTGGAAAGCAAATGCCAAAGAAACATTATTCACAGCATTTGAAACACTAGATACAGAAGTATATAAAGAAATCTTAGATAAACTAAGTAAAGCTGATGAAGTAGCATCTAATATATCTAAATATAATACTGCAAAAAGTAATGCAGAGATTTATTTAAGTAATATAAGAGGTGCAAATAAAGATACTCCACAATCTACTGTTGATAGTTGGCGAAGCTCTCAACAAGCAGAAGAACAAAAAATGAGAGATGCAATAGCAACAATCAATGGTTTACTATAAGGAAGTGAAAAAAGATGGACTACGATATCAAATTAGATTCTTTAACATCTAAACAATCAGAATTTGAAACCTTAAAAAGTTCTGCTGAAGATATCTACAATGAATTTAACAGTTCATATTTACGTAGTCTATCATCTGAACTTAGTTCCTTATCAAATAACTTAAAAAAACCAATTGAAAGATTAAAAAAAGGTTATACAAACTCTAATACATGGTTAAAAAACTATGTAACAGAATTAAAAAACTTAGAAGATGAAATAGCATCATTTAGTTCATCTTCATTAGATAAACCAGTAGAATTCAAAGGTGAATTCGTTGATCTATTTGGTAAAAAGACAATGCCAATAATCAAAACTGGTGGAGATATCCATGCTAACAAAGTACTAGATCCTAGTTTAACTGGTGTTATAGGTCAAGCAGATGGATCACAATTATTGGTATATCAATATAATGGTCAAACATTCTATATACCTAATACAAAGATTGGTCTAGATACTTATGCAGCATATATCAAGAAATATAAAATGTATCAAAATGCTGGCTTCCAAGGTGGTCAATGTATGTTATTGTCACAGTATTATGCATCAGACATGCTAAGTGGTAAATTTACTACTAAATCAGCAATGGATAGCCATAGTGGAGCACCAGCAGTTAAAATGAATGAGAGATGTCGTTCAACAAACATGCAAGATGTCTTAAACTACGTTTACCAAGAAATAAATGCTGGTAATCCAGTAGTTCTTCAAGTAACACAAAAGAATTCTAATCGTGGAGCAAGACACTTAGTAACAATGGTAGGATATACTACTGATGTAAAAAGTGCTCAAGATTTAACTCCAGATAAGATCTTAGTTCTAGACTGTGTAGATGGTAAAGTCCAAACACTTGCTGAAAGAAATAGACGTCTATTTAATCAAGGGGGAACATATCAAGCACTTGGGCCAACTGAAAGATTTAAATCTTCAATTGCTTAGTGTAAAAAAAATAATAAAAAAATTGACAAGTAATTGTCACTTTACTTGAATAATAAAGAATATCATAATATAATTTAATTATAGTGAACATAAGGAGGAAATGGAAATGAACGGAACATTAAATGTTGACACAGGTAGTTTAAATGGTGTAGGAAACAGTATTAGCGATGTAGCTGCTCAAGTTAGAGACATTTATACTAAACTACAAAATACAATCAATGCAGTTACTGCAAACGATTCATGGAAAGGCGCAGCATCTTCAGCATTCTTAGAAAAATTCGAAGCAATTAGACCAGAGTTTGAAAGAGACTTAGCTAGTCTAGAAGACTTAGGACCAACAATTAGAGAAGTAGCTTCAGGTTACGAAGCAGCTGAAGACGATAATGTTGCAATGATGTAGGAGGTTAAATTATGGACGGACAAGTAAGATATAATTCATTACAAGAAGCAGTTGATGCATTAAACAAATATGCACAACAACTAGATGACCCAATTGATCAATTCTTAAATCAATCAAATCAAATTGGTGAAGACGGAGCTGCAGCTTGGGGTGGTACTGCTGCTGAATCAGTAGTTCCAGTATTACAAAAGATTAAAGCTGATATAGTTCAATTACAAGGAGCTAGTGCTGAATTCTCTGAAAATGTTAACAGATCTCTTACAAATTACGAGAACGCAGACGCACAAAATACTGCTGCTGTTAACAACGTAGTAGGATAAGAAATAAAGTAGAGTTAACTCTACTTTTTTTATGCCCTAAAATTTGTTATAATAAAATCGGAAAGATAGTGATAACATGGTATCAAAATTCATAGATGACATAAAATATTTCTTTGACCGTCTTTTTGATAGAGAAGGTAAACCATTACTAATGCTAAGTATTATAGGTTGTGTAATGGCTGTCTTAGAAATAATAATCTTTTTATTTATAATAAGAAATGCTACAAAATTAAATGTTCCTTTTCTTGTTATCTATATATACTTTTTATACTTTGTTAATCGTTTCCTAATTAGAGGAATCCAATTCCTTTTAGTTAGATTTAATATAATAAAATATCAAGAAGATAATTATGTCTATTCTGAAGATGATACTAGTAATCAAATAAGAAGATATAATGCTAGTGTTTATATCAAAGAAAGAGATCGTTACGAAGCTACTATTGTATATATAGTAACATTAGTCATCTTCTTATTAATCATCTTAAACTTTGCTTTAAACGCTAACAAAATACTAATCCTAATCTTAGGTTTATTATTCTTAATACCTTTCTTAATAATGTTAAAAGATCCTTATGAAATAATAACTGTAGATGTTAATGAACAAGATAAAAAAGATATGACTAAGAAAGACTTTGTTGAAGACTTCTTAGATCAAATATTTAAAGAAAAACAAATAACATCACTAGAAGAACTTCCAGGTGAAGAACCAATAGTAAATAACTATACAGAGCAACAATACTATGCTCAAGAACAACAATACTATAATCAATTAAATCAAGAACAATATCAGCAATACGAGCAAGGACAACAAGTAGTAGATTATCCACAATACCAGAACACCTATGCCCAAACTAATCCTAATGATATCAATCAACAAATTGATAACAATGAAATAACTGGTCAATGGTGGCAACAACAATAGGAGAGTGATTTATGGATAACTATTTATTACCAGATTGGCAAGATAAATCTAAACTAGAAAAAATACTAACTATTCTTAGTATAGTATTTGCAATAGTGATAGCAGTATCAATAATCATAACTCTTGCTACTAAACATAACTTATATTTTATTTATTACACATTTATATTCTTATTCCTTACATCACAAGGAATAGAATATTGGAAGTATAATAAACCAATAGCTATAACAGAATTTATTTGTGCTATCTTCTTCTTAGTAGCAGATATAATAATGATAGTAAAGAAATAAAAGGAGGATTCCTATGAAAGCAAAATACAACAATATCACAGTACCATATCAGTACTTTGATAAGAAAAGAAACTATACATACTATGTCTATAAAAACAAAGAATATCATGATCCAGCTAAAGTTTTTAAAGCTTTTGTAGGTTCTTATCTAACATATCATTTTGAAGTAAAAGAAAAAGAAATCGAAGTACATAATCTAAGCGAAGTCTTAGATAATCTACTTAGATTTCCAGATACCTTCAAAATACCTACAAAGTATAAAGAAGAATATAGTGAATTAGAATATAACTATATTAAAGGCTTATTAGATGATATTAAAAAAGATACCTTAAAAATAAACTACAATCCAGAATTTAACTATTCTAAACATGATTTTAAAACAGGTAAAATATATAAATTCTGTCGTGAAATAGATAAAAAATATAATGATGTTGTTGTACCTAAACGTATCAAAGATCGTATATTCAATAACGATTACTACGTAGTAGGTGGTGTAGCATATGAATCTATTTATAGAGCACTAGATGTTGTCTATGAAGGAGAAATGCATTATCTATTTGGTGGTACTAAGAATCATAACAATCGTTCATATAGTGAAGTACATAACTTTGATGATTTATTAACACAAGTATTTAAAAAATCAACTAAGTTTATTATCCATGTTCATCAACAAGAATACTATAGTAAACAAGAATTAGAATTCTTACAATTACTAGCAGATAAAATAAATGAAATGGGCTTTAAAAGTATTGAACCTAAATATGAAGAAGAATATACAGAAGAATATAACATGTTAAAAGATCAACATCGTTATCTAGGTATCTTACTAAATAATATAAAATATTATCTAAAACAAAAAAGACATGAAAGAGCAGTCTTAAAAAGTCATAAAATATAAAAGAGTTTACTTAGTAAACTCTTTTTCTAATTCTAAATCACTTTCATATAAATCAGCTAAACCAAAGAAATTCTTAATACGATATAACATCTTTCTTTTCTTATCGATAATCTTCTCTGTAGGAGTTTCAATATTCTTCCTTGATTTCATAACATAATCTTCTAATACTTGTTC
>JAFPMR010000056.1 GCA_017411235.1 Bacilli bacterium
ATTGTATTTAAGGATGCTACGATCTTACTATCATCTAAAATGACGCCATCTTTTACTGGTACATTAAAGTCACATCTTAGTAAGACTTTCTTGCCTTTAACATCCATATCTTGTATTCTTTTTTTCATACTATCACCATTATAATTATAGAATATGTCATACTTATCTTCAATATATCAATTTTATTTTGTCATAAAAAAAGTGTCTAAACAGACACTATTTTTCAATGTTCATTAGTTTTTTAGCAGTACGCATCATTTGAGCAGTATAACCCATTTCGTTGTCATACCATGCTACTACTTTAACTAGTTGTTTTCCATCAGCATCTAATACATTAGTTAATAGGCCATCAACTAAAGCACCACACTTCTTACCAATAACATCGCTTGATACAATAGGATCCATAGTGAATTTTAATGTATCACTTTCAGCATTCTTAAGAAGTTCATTTACTTCTTCTTTAGTTGTAGCTCTAGATAATTCTAATGTTACGTCTACTACTGATCCATCTGATACTGGAACACGGAATGCATTTCCATCTAGTTTACCTGCTATTTCAGGAATTACTAAACCAATTGCAGATGCAGCTCCTGTTGAAGCTGGAACGATATTTTGTGCACATGCTCTACCACGTCTTGCAAGGATTCCTTTTTTATGAGGAATATCTAATGTTGCTTGATCATTTGTATAAGCATGAACTGTTGTCATATATCCTTTTTCAATACCAATATTATCTTGTAATACTTTTAATACTGGTGCTAAGCAGTTAGTTGTACATGAAGCAGCAGATATAACTGTTTCAGATCCATCTAATGTATCTGAGTTTACTCCATAAACGATAGTTTTCATTTCACCTTTACCAGGTGCTGAAATAATAACTTTCTTAGCTCCTGCTTGGATATGTTTACTTGCTCCTTCTAGATCAGTAAAGTGTCCTGTACATTCTAGAACAACATCTACTCCTAAATCTCCCCAAGGTAGATTTGCTGGATCAGATTCTGCAAATACTTTGATTCTTTTTGAATCTTTGATTACTATTTCGTCTCCTTCGAATTTAATAATGTTTTCGTGGAATGAACGATGGTTAGTATCGTATTTTAACAAGTATGCTAGTGTTTCTGCATCTGTTAAGTCGTTAATTGCTACGATGTCAAAATCTGTTCCTGTAATCATTTCTCTAAATGCTAATCTTCCGATGCGGCCAAAGCCGTTAATTGCAACTTTTATCATTTGTATTCTTCCTTCCTATCCTATTTATAGTTTTCAAAGATACTCTTACCAATAAACTCACGTAGAATTGAATCACCAGGTACATAGTCTGATGGTATTGGGAAGAAGTTCTTTAAAAAGTTAATTAGTCTTCTCGCTTCACTATATGAAGGAGAATTTCTTTTTACTGAGTATAGTAGTGGTTCTACATATACTTTTAATACTCCCATTTCGTATATTAATGATGTATTAATTATTTTATCTACAGTATTGATATATGGATAAATGTATTTTTGTTCTCCACCTCTTACTGTACTCCAATAAGCAATTGTTTTTCCAACGTCACAAGCTCTTGAACGATTGTCTCTAACAATTCTTCTCATTAATCTTAAGTCAGTTGTTGATAGATAATTGTGTCTATCAATATTTATTGGAATAAATGGACTTAAGTATACTTTATATTTTAATTTAGAATCTAGTTCTGGTGTCATTGCATCATTGATACTATGTAATCCTTCAATAAGTATTATTGTATCTTCTGCAAGTTTAATAGGTTCTTCTGAGTATTCTTTTTTACCTGTTACAAAGTTAAATGTTGGAACATTAACTTTCTTACCAGCTATTAAATCTTTTAATTGTTTATTTAATAGTTTTAAGTCTAAGCATTCTAAACATTCAAAATCATATTTTCCATTTTCATCTCTTGGTGACTCTTCTCTTTCTTTGAAGTAATCATCAGTAGATATAACGTATACGTCATATCCTCTACTACGTAATTCTAAAGCGATCTTCTTAGTTGATGTAGTTTTACCAGTTGATGATGGACCAGCAAATAAGACATATCTAGATTTCTTTTTGATTATATCGTCTACTAAGTCATGTATTTCATTATTGAAATGTGTTTCAACTATTTTAATAAAATCTTCTATCTTACAATCAGATATTATTCCGTTTAAATCTGAAATGTATGGAGTTCCAACATCTTGAATCCATTTTTGTCCTTCATCAAAACATTTAATAACATTTTGATAATGTATGTATTCTGGGACTTTAAATTTAGAAATCTTTGTTGGGAATAATAATACTAATTTGTTTTCACCTAAATATACCAAATCGTATGTCTTTAAGCATCCAGTTGAGTATGGCATTTCAGAATAGAAATAGTTTAAATAATTTCTTAATTTATACATTGTAACTATCTTGCCATTTAAGTTATGTAGATTGATTGCTTTTTCTGGTTCTTTAATTCTATTCAAATAATTAATCATACCGTCTGATTCAACATTCATGTTGTAGATTCTTTCGTTGTTGTTAATTATTTCATTCATTTTTGCTTTTAGTTTTTTAGCATCATTAAGAGTGAATTTCTTTTCACCTGTGATTGTCATATGTAATCCATTAGCTATTGAATGGTTGAATGATACGTTATAATCTTCACCAAAAGCTTCTTTTAATGCTACAACTATTACGAATTGTAATCCACTTTTATGAATACGATAACCATTAGGGCTTGTTAAATCTACAAAGTCTAACTTTGTTGCTCTAGTTATTGGCATTTCCATAGAAACAGCAGCGTGTTCAATTTCGGCGCCGACAATCTCGTAATCTAGTTTTGATTGATATAATTTACTAAGTTCATATATAGTTGTTCCTTTTTCGACTTCCATTATTGTTCCGTCGCTAAAAGTAACGTTTGCTCTATTTGTTGACATAAAATCCCTCTCATATTCTAATGTAATTATACTATATTATTTGGTTTTTTGCATAAAATTTAATTTACTAAATTATTTTTGATATATTTTATACATTCTATTTGTTATGTTATAATTTAAAAAGAAAGAAGGGGCTGAATGAAAAAGAATAAGTTAGTTATATTTATTTGTATTTTATTAATACTAATTGTTTCTCTAATTGTTATTGCTAATTTCAAGGTTGCTCCTTATGTAACTAATATAGAAATAACAGAAAGTAAGAAATATAATGATAAAGTTATTATCAATGTTTATGTTGGTAATTACTTCTTTAAAATAAATAAAGATACTTGGTGTTTAGTTACTACTGAAAAAGACGAAAAGATAGATAAAAATGATTCTAGATGGATAATGGCAAGTAATGGTTATTGTTCACATACTACTGATGCTGGTGATTATAATATTTATGTTAAAGATAAATATGGAAATATTAACGATATTTATTCACAGAAGGTAGAAATAAACAAGATACTTGAAGCTAAATTTAGTAAAGATGCTATTTATTTATATAAAGGCGGAAAAGAAAAGTTTAAGTATGATTTAGTAGTACTTGGTAATGCTAGAGAAGATGTTAAAGTTGTTTCATCTGATACTAGTATTATTGAAGTTAATGATGATGTTGTAGTAGCTAAAGATTATGGTGTTGCTGAGATTCAAATTAAAGATGATACGAATATTTATGGAAGAATTAAAGTTTATGTTTCTAATTTTATTAGGAAACCTGAAATAGATACTAGCAAACCATATCTACAATGCTTACAGTTTACTGATGATGAAGCTGCTTTAATAGATGAAATACTATTTGATAGAATTGATCAAGCTGGTTATGGTACTAGGGCTGGTGTTGTAGCAGCTGCTAGATTTGCTGCTTTAGAATTCGCTTATAGGATTGATTACTTCTATGAAAATGGACGTTTAAATAATTATGCTCCTTTCCCTAAGGTTGATGGTGAAGGAAGATATTACCATAGAGGTTTCTATTTAACGAAAGCTAAATATAAAGACTTAGACAAAGATGCTATTTATGTTGGTCCTGCTGCTTGGGGTTGTGATTTGAAAAACTTCACAAACTGGGGCAAATGGGTATACGGAAGATATTATGCTAATGGATTTGATTGTTCTGGATTCGTTACATGGGCGCTATTAAATGGTGGATTCGATATTGGTGATATTGGAGCAGGTGGAGATGGTAGTGGACAAAAAGCATTACCTGATCTTGGTACTAAGTTACCTATTTCTCCTGAACTAATGAACTCAGGAAGAGTTAAAGTCGGAGATTTAATTGGTTTAGATGGACATGCTGCTATCTTAGCAGGATGGGATGAAAATAATTATTATATTGCTGAATCTTTAAATACTACTGGTGGAGTTGTTATTACAACAGTACCTAGAAGTAAGTTAGAGAATAGAAATAGTATTTATACATTTGTTGTTTTAATGGATGATGTATATAAGGAAGATGGAAATCTAACTAATTATTGGTCATAATAAAAAGACTCATATGAGTCTTTTTTTATTCTGTTGAAACTCTTGTAGCTATTTGAATTATTGTATCTACACCATGACTACTACCATAGTCTTTTGCTACATTAGCAACACTAGTACCATAGTAGTGACTTCCACCTGGAGTTAAATACTTGGTTTGTAATAAGTTAGCATGGAAATCTATGAATTCACTAACACTATCAAAACCGGCATAGCCACCATTACAGTTAGTTACTTTTTTACCATTACCATATGATTGATTATAGTATCTTACTCCACCAATGTTATTACAATTCTTTGTAAGTTCAGATCCTAACCATCCTGATTCATATGAGTATAAACCGATTAGATAGAAAGCATTTACTCCGTGATTCTTTTCAGCAAGAATTAAGTCATGTGCTAAAGGAATATATACTTTAGCTTTTCCTTTGTAAGCTGTACTATTTTGTAGTACTTTTATGAACTCTTCTTCTGTTAAGCCACTTATCTTTGTTACATTTGTTGAGTCAAAGTATTTTCCACCACCTACTGTTTCGTGTGGTGTATTAGTTTGAGTATTGGTGTTTGTAGTATTGTTTTGTGATTCTCTACTCTTTTTCCATTCTTCAAATGATTGTTTATTAGCTTCTCTCTTCTTTTGTTCTTCTTCATAAGCTTTTCTTAGTTGTGCTTCATCTTCTGAAGAATCATGATTAGCTGCAAGTGCAGCTTCTTTTACTTTGGCTGATTCTAGTAAAACGTCACATTCTTTTCCGTTAGTTAAACATACTGAACAAGATGTAAATTCATTAGCTGTTTCTTGCATGTTAGCATTTAGTGTTAAAACATAATTTATTACACTAGGAATGATGAAGATTACTAGACCTGCTATTAGTCTTTTTACTAATAGTTTCCAATTGTCTTTTAAGTCATCTTCTTTACCACTTATTATTGTTTTAGTTATATTGACTATTGTTACGATAATAATTAATAAAGGAACAACGACTCTTGCAACGGATAGAAAGATATTAATCATCTTAAATGTTCTTAATACGGCTTCTTGATCACATAAATTTAATGATAATAAGTTTATCATTTAATCACCTATTCTTGTTTATTCTTATGTCTTTCTACTAATTTCTTTACTTTAATGAAGTAATGATTAACACCGGATTTGCCGATTTCTCTACCAGTTTCTTGAGAGATAATATCAGCTAGTTCAGATAAAGATGTTTCAGGATAGGCTTCTCTATATTTGATTGCTTCTCTAACATTTTCATCTAGTAAACCTAATAAATCATGTTCTTTTAAGTAATTGATATCTTCTAGTTGTTTTAATCCTGTTTTTAAGACTTTTTCTTGGTTGGCAATTTCACAGTTGTTTAGTCTATTTACCATATTTTTATGGTCTCTATATATTCTTATATCTTCAAAATAGAAGAAACAATTGGTAGCTCCTAGTAAACGAATCATATCACTAATCATTTCTGCACTTTTGATATATGTCATATAGTTACTATTTCTTTTTAATACTTTAGCTTGGATATTAAATTCCTTTAATAATTCAGCCAAGTATAGAGCATCTTTTTTTAATGATGATGTAAATTCTAGATGATAACCAGATGCACTTGGATCATTAACACTACCACAAGCAAGAAAAGCACCAGTTAGGTAACTTACTATTTCTTCTCTACTACTTAGGAAGTATTCTTCTGGTAATGTTTTTTTACCTTCTTTATATATGTTTAATGATTCTAAGATGTCATCTACTTTTTCTGTTACCTCTAAGATGTATATTTGTTTTACTCTAAATCTTTTTTGATTTCGAATAGTTATTTTGATATTAACACCATAATTACTTTTGATATCTTTATATATTCTTCTTGCAACTGAAGCATTTTCAAAAGTTAAAGATATTCTATTCTTTTTTATTTGACTAGAATATCTTACAAATGCTGCTAATTCAGTTAATGATTCTAATGGTGATATATCATTTTTAGTTATTTCTTCTTTTAATCTTGTGGTAAAAGTCATCTTACTCTTCTTCCATTAGGTATGAGAAGATTAAAAATGATGTTTTTAGGGCGTCATGTCTAACGTAACCATCTTCTACTTTAAATAGATTATCTGCTATTAAGTGAACTCCCATTTTGTGTAGTTTACTTACGTCGATAGCTACAGCATCTTTTCCTTCAGATTTAGCTAATACTTTCATTGAAGCATCTATTTCAGAACTATTAGCTATAACTGCAGTTATTTGACCTTCTCCTATATACTTTTCAATAAATTTGATATGATCACTAACCTTGAAGTTATCTGTTTCTCCAGGTTGAGTTAACATATTACAAATATATAATTTTTTTGCTTTAGATTTTTTAATAGCTTCTTGTATTTCAGGAACTATTATATTTGGCATTATACTAGTTATTAATGAGCCTGAACTAAATACTATTAGGTCTGCTTTTTTAATTGCATCTAATACTTTTGGTGTTACTTTTATTTTCTTACTGTATTCTAGATCTACTATTTTACTTCTAGCTTCAGTTATTTCAGCTTCACCAACAATTCTTTCTCCTGTTCTAGTTATACCTATTAAGTCAACGTTATCTTCTGTTAGAGGAAGAAGTGTTCCTTTAACGTCCAATAAGTCACATAGTATTGGTAATGAGTGAGCAAAGTCTCCTTTCATTTCCAATAATGCTGTCATAATTAAGTTTTTTATTGAGTGATTATTTAAACTACTTTCTTTACTGAAACGATAGTTAAATAAATCGATAACTCCTTTTGATTCTGTAGACATTGCTAGTAATACTTTTGTGATGTCTCCAACTGCAGGTATAGAGAATTCTTCTCTTAATGATCCTGTACTAGATCCATTGTCTGATACACTTACTACTGCTGTAATGTCCATAGGGAATTGTTTTAATCCCTTTAATAATTGAGATAGTCCGCTACCTCCACCGAAAATTACTACTTTTTTCATACTTAACCTCCGTTTCCCCTATAATAACACAATTTAAGGTTTTATTATAGGCTTTGACTTTTTCTTGACAAAAAAAGAAGCTTTTAAGCTTCTTAATATCTAGTAGTCCATGACCAACCTTTTTGATTTTTAATGTGTGTTATGTTATATACGTTAGTTGCTTTTGTATTTGATTTAAATGTTGACCATGATTTGAAATCAACTAGGTACCAACCATAAGAGATACTATAATGCAAGTGGGTTCCTGTCGTACATTTATCATAATAGAATGTCGATTTATCTCCACCTACTGTACCAATTACTGTGGAAGGTGTTACTTGTTGACCTACTTTAACATTGATTGCTGTTAGATGGCCATACTCTGATGTGTATTTTTGACCATTTACTTGGTGTCTAATATAAATGATATTACCACCACAACTGTTATGGAAACTTGTTGCAGTTACGATACCATTTGCTGGTGAGTAAATGGCAGTTCCTTTTGGATTACCCCCGATATCCATACCAGCGTGACCATTATTACCCCAAGCTTGTGTAATTTTTCCTGATTTCATAGGACGATTGAAGTTTGTTGATGAGATTGAGAATTTCTTGTTGTAACAATCGTCTATTGTATCGTTATCTTTACAACCAGCATCTTCATAAGTCTTTATTAACTTTTGTTTAGCTTTAATTTGTTCTTGATAATCCATACCTATACTAGCTAATTTTTCAATATAGGCTTCTAACTCTTCTACTTGTTTTTCATAAGTAGCAATTGAATTAGTTAGGTTTATATTATCTTTTGTTAATTGAACTTGTAGATCTTCATTTGTTTTTATTAATCCATTAAGTGTATCTAGTTGTTCTTGTGTGTAATCTACAATTTGAGTTATTACAGCTTGTCTTTCCATCATATCTGTAATTGAATCTGATGAGAAGATATAGTCAAAGTAAGCTTCACCAGAATTGAAGTTTGTATATTGAATCATATTGATGATATCTCTCATCTCTTCTGTTTTTACTTTGATTTGTTCTTGACTCTCTGCTACTTTAGCTTTAGCATTTTCAACTTTTACTTCATTATTTGAAATAGTGTTGTTTGCTTGAACAATAGCATTTCTTTTAGCATCTATTTTAGCTTTAGATTCATTTGTTAATCTATTGTTTGTAGCAGCTTTAGATTGCATCTCAGCAAGTTCGTTTTTTTCGTCTCTTAATGTACCTTTAGCATTAACATTAAGGGGTATTAAGATACATAAGAGAATTAGTATTATTATTCTCTTCATTATATCTTCAAATGTCTCCTTACTGTAGCATAACTACCAACCATACCAACTATTGCTCCAATTAGAAGTAATATTCCAGATACATATAAAGTAAATGGGAATGGTTGTAACATTTTTATAAAGTTAGTAAATAGATGTCCTTCTAATTTATCATATACTACAGTATAGCCCCAGATAGTTGTTATTATTGGAACTATTGATCCGATTATTCCTAAGAATAATCCTTCTATAGCAAATGGTAATTTAATAACGAAGTTACTAATACCAACTAATCTCATGATTTCTATTTCGTTCTTACGAGCGTAGATTGTAAGTTTAATTGTGTTACAAATTAAGAAGATCGTTACAGCAACTAAACCAATGATAATTGCTATTGCTATTTTTTCAATAGTTTTAAAGATTGGAACCATCTTATCAACTACTTCGTCATTGTATTTAACGTTAGCAATATTTTCTATCTTTTTAATTGTTTCTACTGTTTCTGATAATTCCTCAATGTTTTTTACTGTAATAATATATTCTGCTTGTAGAGGATTGTTTTGTTCTGTTAAAGAACTCATTACGTTATATAATGCTGTATCTTTATCAGTATTCTTTAGAGTATCTTCTCTAATTTTTTCTTTTGATTTATATACTAACTCATCACCTTTGATATTCTTGATAGATAGTAGTTTACTCTTAACCGTATTTATTTCGTCTTCTGTTGCATTTCTATCTACATAAGCTACTATTGTAAGTGAACCTTCTAGGTCGTTAGTAAACTCTTTTATATTAGTTGATAACATAATTGCTATAGCAACTATTACAAGAGTTATTGTAGTACATACAATTGATGCTACACTTAAACTAAAGTTACGGAAGATACTTTTAATAGCGCTTAATACATTTCTTCCAAATATTCTAACGGCTCTCATCTGCTACATAACTTCCTTTCTGTGAATCACTTGTTAGAACACCATTTTCTAGTGTTATAACACGTTTCTTCATGGAATTTACTATTTCTTTGTCATGTGTAACCATAAGAACAGTAGTACCCATATTTTTATTAATACTATTGATTACTTTGACGATTTCTTTTGATGTCTTAGGATCTAAGTTTCCAGTCGGCTCGTCACAGATTAATAGTTTTGGTTCATTTACTATAGCCCTAGCTATACAAACTCTTTGTTGTTCGCCACCAGCTAATTGGTTTGGGAAACTCTTAACTTTGTCTTTTAGACCAACTCTTTCAAGAGCTGTTAAAACTCTCTTCTTAATGTCTTTAGATTTTAAACCAAGATTGTCTAAACCAAATGCTACGTTTTCATATACTGTAAGTTTTGGTAATAGTTTGAAGTCTTGGAATACTATTCCAAGTTTTCTTCTTAGTTTATAAACTTTACTGTTGTATAGTTTTGCTACATTGATACCTCCAACCATTACTTGGCCTTTTGAAGGTTTTTCTTCTCTATATAATAATTTTGCAAGTGTTGATTTACCACAGCCTGAAGCTCCAGTAACGAACACGAATTCTCCTTTATCAATTTGTAGGGTTAGATCAGCGACTGCTGTTACGCCATTTTTATAAACTTTATAACAATGTCTTATATCGATAAATTTCATCTATTGCACCACCTTACTATCATTAATTATACCAAAAAAAGGCCAAATATAAAAACATCGGAGGTAAACCGATGTTTTTTCTTTACAATTTTGGTATTTAAAACGTAAACCTAGAGTATGGTTTAGTAATAGTATTTAAATCTTGGTTTTTCTTCTCCTAGAGTTGTTGCTTCTCCATGACCTGGATAAAGAATTGTTTTATCTGGGTATAGTTTTATTTTTTCTAGACTCTCTTGCATATCTAGGTCATTACCACCTAAATCTGTTCTACCAATTGATCCTTGGAAGATAAAGTCTCCAGTAAACATTATGTTGTTTTTCTTGAAGTAAAATATCTTTGAATCATAGGTATGTCCTGGAGTATGTATTACTTCGTATTCAAATTCTTTAGTAAAATCTTTGTTTACTTCTATATCATATTTACTTAATAATTCTTCTAAAGCACCAATATGATCTGGATGATAGTGAGTTATTAAACAACCTACTACTTCTTTTCCTTTTAGTTCTTTATCTATTTTAGAAAATTCATCTCCTGGGTCTATTACTAAACATCTATTACCTTTGGAAACTATGTAACAATTTTCTTCTAAGTCTCCAACTACTACTTTTTTTATATCCATATAAATCACCTGTTTACATTGTATTATAAACAATTCCTTTTGTAAAACCAATATTGTGTTATAATTTAATTAGAATTGGGGAGATGGAAAATGCCTATTTTATATAGTTTATTGTTTATTGTAATCATTTTTGGAGCTATTGCTATTTGCTATGCATATCAATTTAATAAGTTGATGCATTCAAAGACTAAGATAGATCATGCAGAAATGTCTATAGACGAAGCACTAAGAGCTAGATATGATTTATTATTACAAGCTGACAATATTATTAAAGCTGAATTAAAGAGTGATAAGACATTCTTTAAAGGTTTAGATAAAGTTAAAGAAGAAGATATCAGTAATTTTGATTTAGAAAGAAAATTAGCTGATTATATGAATACTTTAGAACAAATCAGATTAGATAATGAAGGTTTAATGAATAATAAGGAGTTTAAAGAATTACTAAATAACTGTAAGGGTAATAATGAAAAACTACAAGCATCTAAAACTTTCTATAATAAATATACTAGTGAATTAAATGATTTAGTTAGAACATTCCCTTCTAACTTAGTAGCTAGAATGCATCGTATAGATATTAAACCATTCTTTGATGGTAAGAATATGGAAGACGATATTGTAAATGATTTTAAATTTTAAAAAGACACGTTAGTGTCTTTTATTTTGTATTAATATTCCAATCTATTTCTTTTAGATTGTTCTTACGTAAGAATTCATTTGTTTTAGAAAATGGTTTACTACCAAAGAAACCATATCTGGCAGAAAATGGTGATGGATGAGGAGATGTAATTATTAAGTGTTTAGGGTTGGTAATTAAAGCTGCTTTTTCTTTAGCAAAATTACCCCAAAGAATAAAGACTACAGGTTCTTCTTTTTGGTTAAGAACTTTAATAATATAATCAGTCAATCTTTCCCATCCTAGTTTACGGTGTGATGCAGGTTTGTCTTTTTCAACAGTAAGTACTGCATTTAACATAAGTACTCCTTCTTTACCCCATTTAGTTAAGTCACCAGTCTTAGCTGGAGGAATTCCTAAGTCATCATATAATTCTTTATAGATATTTTGTAATGAGGGAGGAAGTTTAATTCCTTCTTGGACAGAGAATGATAAGCCATGGGCTTCTCCTTCTCCGTGATACGGATCTTGACCTACTATTACCACTTTTGTATTAGAGTATGGTGTTAGTTTTAAAGCATTAAAAACATAGTTTTTAGGAGGATAGATAGTTTTAGTTTTATATTCGTTATTAACGATATTAATAAACTTCTTAAATCCTTCACTTTCCCATACTAGTTTTAATTTTTCGTCCCAGTCGTTGCCAATCATAATATCACCTACTTATATTATAAAAAATAAGTTAATGAATGTCATTAACCTATTCTTCTTATTGATAGTCTTTCTTGTTCTGCTCTTTCTTGTAGTTCCTCTTCTATTTTTTGTTTAAGAAGATGTCTTAAACTACCTTGAGCTTTTAATTCTTCTAATTGTTTTTTATATTCTTCTATATTTTCATGAGTTTGAATATATTCCCATAATTGTTCTACTGTTGGATGATCTCCTCTAAACATATAAACGAATGTATCAAGTTCTTTACTTGATGATCTGGTAAGAATTACTTTCCCAAGAGGATCTGGTCGATATGATAATAAATCTAATTGTACTCCTGTTAAAAACTCTGTTGCTTTTGGTGAAAGTAATTTGGTTTTTATAGCTGGAGTATTCTTAATCATTATTTCTCCCACTTTTGTAATTTTTTCTGGTCTTTTTATATTGCCTACAAAATCCCACTCTGTTTCAAAATACTTTTTTTCTATATATCCTTGTTCTTCTGTAGTAGTATATAGTGTTCCTATTAAATAATCTTCTACTCTAACAGTATTCTTGTCTGGTTTTGCACCTTTTTCTAATATGTACTTTGCCATATATGCTCTCCTTTTTTAATGATTGGTTTTTATACTAATTCAGATGGTTTCTTATGTCAATAAAAAAAGATGATTTTATCATCTTTTATTTATGATATGATTCGTTATTTTGAATCTTAAATGAACGATAGATTTGTTCTAATAGAATTGCTCTAAATAAACCATGTGGGAAAGTCATTTTAGAGAATGATAAACGATAGTTAGCTCTTTTTTTAATATCTTCATGTAGACCGTAACTGCTTCCAATAATGAAATCTATTGTTCCATTAGTTAAGAAGATATTATCTATCTTTTTAGAAAGAGCTACTGAGTCGATATTTTCGCCATCGATATCAAGCGCTATTACATAGTCTTGATTATTGATTTGTTTTAGGATATTGTCTCTTTCTTCTTCTAAGTTGTTGGTATCTTTTAGTTCAACTATTTCAATCTTATGATATTTAGTTATTCTTGTTTTATAATCTTCTATCATTTTGTTTAAATAGTCTTCTTTTATTTTACCTAGACATATTATTTTTATCATAATTCTATCACTTCACTTCTATCTCTTTGTGTTGCACAAGATATATTAGTAAAATCTATTTCATATTCTTTAAATGTATCTCTAATAGTCTCTAAAGCTTTCTCTGGTGTATTATTTTTTTCTGATAAATGTGTTAAAA
>JAFPMR010000057.1 GCA_017411235.1 Bacilli bacterium
AAAATTTTCATTAATTCTACAGGTTTTTCTGTATCGTGTAAGTTTATAGAATTATTTTTTAATTTTTTTATAGGAATAGATAATATATCACTTGTGCCACAATTATTTATAGGAATACCTCTACCTTTTCTAAAAAATAATATATACTCAAATTGTGACATATAATATTGACCACTTATTTTATTACCTTTATCCCAAATAAGTGATTTAATAAAATGAAATCCACATTCAGTAAAAGTATTAAGCATTTCAATAAGATTTATATGATTAGTCATTACATAACAATGACTTCCATCTTTTAATAATCTATAAAATTCTGGAGCATAATCACTAATTTTTATATCATTATGTTCAAATATATTACCTTTTTTTGATAAATCATTTACAATATACCCTCCCATTGTACCACTACTACCTCTTGCAGTAATTTTATAGGGAGGGTCAGTAACAATTAAAGAAATACTTTCTGATGGTAAAGTTTTCATATATTCTATACTATCTGTATTATATAATTCTATCATACTATTCTCTCTTAATTTTCTTTTTTAACAATATTTAATTTATCATTTTTAACACCTACATTAATCTTTTTAACATTCTTTTCATCAGGAAGTGTAAACATAACATCTAACATATTATTTTCTAATATAGATTTAAGACCTCTAGCACCAGTCTTATTTTCATACGCCTTATTAGCTACCCAATTAATAGCTTTTTTAGAAAATGTTATATCTACATTATCTGATTTAATTAAATCTTTATATTGTTTAATAATACTATGTTTAGGTTCAACTAATATACGTGCTAAATCATCTACAGATAATTCATTTAAAGATACTATTGTTGGAAATCTACCAATAAGTTCAGGTAATAATCCAAATTTAACTAAAGATTTAGTATCAATTTCATTAGAATACTCAGCTTCAATTTCTTCTGAATTAAAACCAATACCTCTTTTAACTGTATGTTCTTTCATAGTAATATCTTCAAATGCTCCACCTGCAATAAAAAGAATATTTTTAGTATTAATTTTTACTTTTTGATGATTAATTTCTAAAATAATATCATCACCCTCAATTATTTTAAGTAATGACTGCTGAACACCTTCTCTACTTACTTCAGAATTTCCATTAGAAGTACGAGCAATTTTATCTATTTCATCTATATAGATAATACCTTGTTCTGCTTTTTTAATATCACCTTTAGCACTCATAATTAAATCAACTAGCATATCTTCTACATTATTTCCTACATAACCAGCTTCAGTCATAGAAGTAACATCAGCAATTACAAAAGGAACATCAAATATTTTAGCAATAGTTCTAGCTAATTCTGTTTTACCACATCCAGTCGGTCCTATTAAAAGAATATTTGATTTATTTATATCAAGATTTTTATTTATTCTCTTAAAGTGATTATATATACCTACACTAACTACTTTTTTAGCATTTTCCTGACCTATAACATATTCATCTAATTGTTTTTTAATTTGAATTGGTGTATATGTAATAAGTTTAGTTGCTGTTTGAGTTGATTTTTTAGGAGAATTATCTACAAACACTTTTTCAATAGTTTGATGTGCTGTACTTGAATAATTCTCACAGAATTTAACTAAATTTAGTTCATTAGTTTTAGTAAATACTTTATCAATAGATGTTTTTAGTATTTGTCTAATACGTCTATCTGGAGTATATTCAAGTTCTGTATAAAAATCTTTCAAACATTGAGTAGTATAATCTTTATCAACTACATAATCAGACATTAGCTTAAATACTTCTTCTGGAGTAGCATTATCAATATCCATATCAGTAGTTGCCATAATAGACCAAATTAAATAATTAGTAAATTTATCAATATAATCACTAACAATTAAATGTGTTTTATCTTTTGGTACTTTTGGTACATTTGTCTGTAATATATGATTCATTTTACTAATACAATTAGTACACATAACAATTGGAGTAAAATTATCATTTTCATTAGTTGGATATTCTTTTGAATTACTAATTAAAACTGTTTCCATTTGTTCATATAGTTTACCACATATATCACACCTTACTACCATA
>JAFPMR010000058.1 GCA_017411235.1 Bacilli bacterium
ACGATTGTAGCTTTAATGAATTGTTCTTTCTTTTTCATATTAATCACTATTAATATTATAGCAAATAAAAAAGTATCTAATGATACTTTTTTATTATTCTTTAATTACTCTTCTATAAGAAGTAAGAATATATCCAGCTAGTAACATTACTAGGAAGTCAATTCTATATATAGATTGATCTTTAGCATATGTATCTGGAGGGAATTCTTCTTTTTCACCTTCTACGTCAGTTAAGATATTAGTAATATTGAATCCGTCGTATTCAGTTTCATAACCTTCAACTGGTTTTTCTTCAATTGTATAAACGATTGGAGTTGTTGAATGATTATATTTTAATAAGTCATTTAATTCATATTCCCAATTAGAATTTGCATCAACAGTAAGTTCAGCAATCTTTTCACCATCTGCATATACATAAACTGTAATGTATGTTGGTCTCTTGCCATCCTTATTGTTTTCATCAACCCAAGTCTTCTTACCATTGATTGAATATGGTTCTGGAGTATGTTTGTTAGTTAATACTTCAGTAATAGTTTTATTAGTTACTTTAGGTTCTGATCTAACTAGTACATAACCAGGTACTTCTTCTTCTTCAATAGTATACTTGATTGCTGTTCCGCCTTTATTCTTATCTAATGGTCCGAATGTATAAGTCCATTCTGGTCCAGATACTTTAACTGTTTTAATTACTTCACCATCAGCTAATAATTTAACTGTGATTGATTCTGGTCTGATTGCATCATTATCTTCTGCATCATCCCAAGACTTAGTAATTACATATTCTACTGTTTCAGGAGTATGTTTATTAGTGATATTGTATTCACCTTCAGGAATTACTGTTTCATATCCTTCAACTTTTTCTTCTACAACTGTATATTTGATTTCGTTACCACCTTCGAATTTTGGTAATTTCTTAGATTCATAAGTCCAATTACCTTCTTCATCTGGTTTTACAGTTATAGTATCTACTACTTCTTCACCTTTTAGAACTTTAACTGTGATTGATTCTGGACGTTGACCATCTTGGTCATCAGCATCGTCCCAAGTCTTAGTTCCTGAGATTGTAATCTCAATAGGTTTATGTGAGTTTGTAATTGTGTAATTTAATTGATCTTCAGTTTCGACTTTCTTGCTATAACCTTCTGGAACAGCAGCTTCATCTACATAGTATGTAATGATATCGCCGTTTTCATATTCTGGAAGATTTTCCCAAGTATAAGTCCACTTATTAGATGCATCTAA
Organism: Bacilli bacterium; assembly: GCA_017411235.1. The sequence goes on from JAFPMR010000058.1 coordinate 1,243, forward strand.
TACTTGTTTTGTATCTTCTTGTTTTTCACCATTCTTGTATAAGTATACTGTAACGCTATCTTCTCTCATACCGTCTTGGTCATCAGCATCACTCCATACTTTTGTTACAGAGATTGATTTCTTAGATGGAATATGTTCATTTATAATGTCGAAATTATTAATTGTACCAGTGTATAGTGGAGTTTCACCATCTAATACGCTAGATACTTCTTTAATTGTGTATTCAATTGGTTCTCCTTCTTCACCTTCTTTATATTTAGGTAAGTCAGTGAACGCACCTTCCCATAAGTTAGGATTTTCACTTGATGCATTTGCATCTTTAGTTAATGTTATACTGTCGTATTTAGTTCCGTCAGCATATAGGTCGATTTGAATACTTGTTGGACGTTTACCGTCTTGGTCGTTAGCGTCTACCCATTGTTTTGTTACAGGTATATCAATAGTTTCATGTGGATGTTCATTTCTAATAGTTAATCCATCTGGATGTCCAATATAGTCTTCAACATTTTCTTCAGTTGCTGTATAAACTATTTCTGTACCATGATCTCTATAAACTGGTAGATTCTCGTATGTGAATGTCCATGTATTACCATCTTTAACTATTTTTGGAGTAACACCAGTTACTTTAGTTCCATCAGCTAGTAAGTTGATAGTAATATTTTCTGGACGGATACCATCACGGTTGTCTTCATCGTCCCAAACTTTAGTTACTACTACTGCATCTGTTGCAGGAGTATGTGTATTTGTTATTGTTAGTGTATCTTCACTATATGAATCTTCATATCCAGCAGGAACTGTTGTTTCTTCAGCAGTATAAGTTACTAATTG
>JAFPMR010000059.1 GCA_017411235.1 Bacilli bacterium
ATCTTGCAGGGATTGGCGGGGTCTTCATAGACATACGGCGGTGCAGTGTGTCCGGACATCGCCACCGTCGCACCGGCGCCGCCGCCCACTTTGCCGATATTGCCGGTCATCGCAGCAAGTGCAATGGTAGCTCGGGTCGTATTTTCCCCGTTGAAAGTGCGCTGTTGGCCAAGACCAGTCATCAGACACGCCGGTTTGGCGGCTGCATATTCCTTTGCGAGGCGCTCGATATCCGTAGCTTTGACGCCGGTTATCTTCTCCGCCCAGGCAGGATCTTTAGCGATTCCATCTTTTTCACCGAACAGGTATGCGCGATAACTCTCTCCGGCGGGGATCCCTTCCGGCATATGCGATTCATCGTGTCCGATACAGAAAGCATCCAGGAATTCCTGGTCCTGCAGCCCGTCCCGGAAGATGACATACGCCATCGCGTTGGCAAGCGCCAGGTCGCTGCCCGGCCGGACAGCGATCCATTCATCCGCATAGGTGACCGCAGACTCGCTCTGACGCGGATCGATGACGATGATGCGGGTGCCCTTTTCTTCGTAGATTAAACATATCGTCACCGAAGGCTTCTACTCTACCGCAAGTTTCATAAACTTCAGCAGGTATTAATGATGGCATTAATAGTTCTTGAGCTCCTGCTCTATCCATTTCTTCTTTAATTATTTTTTGAACCTTATCATATGTACGTAATCCCAATGGTAAGTACATATAGATACCAGCTGCTACTTTTTTTATCATTCCTGATCTAACAAGTAGATTTCCTGATGTACTTTCTTCGTCTTTAGCATTTTCTCTTAGAGTATAGAAATAGCTATTACTTAGTTTCATATTTATTCCTCCTTTAAAATATAAAAAGGATGGTACACAAGGAGTGCATATGCACGGTACCATCCTTTTATTTACTTAATTTTGATAACGGTTATTAACCGGAAATATTTTCATATTTCACTCATGGGTAGGAATACTTTACTATTATTGTCTAACTCTCACCAATGTTAGATTCTCTTGGAATAAATCATAAAATATTATGTCCCAATCAACATATTGCAAATAATATAAAACAATTACCATTGTTTGTCAAATGGTAATTGTTAATGTCATGTATAAACTATGCTGCTGGATTTTGAGGTGCTGCAGCGCCTTCAGCAACTATTTCTTTTAGTTTAACCTTGAAAGCTTTTTCTTCGTCATCATCTAAGCCAAGATGGTCAACTCTAACGATTTGTTCATGGTCAAATAATAAAGTTTGATCTGAGCTTAATGATCCTTCAGGGAACAATACTCCTGAATAGTCATAAACTTTTTCTGGTTTGCTAGCATCCATTGTGCAGAAGCCATTTATCATAACTCTCTTTGTTCCATTTTTCAATAAAACCACTGTACCAACTGGTAGATATTTTTCTCTAATTGTTTCGTTCATTAAATATCATTCCTTTACTATTCTGTATTCATTATACAACATTGAATTTTAATTGTCTATATAAAAAGTTCTTTTTTGACTAAACTTTTTATAGTCCTACATCTTTGAAAGCAGCAGTTAAAGTTTCTTCTGAAACTGTGCCTCTAAATGCGTATTTTACTTCTCCGCCTTTGATGATGAAGATAGCTGGCCAATCGGCACATTTTCTTTCTTCACCTTCAGCAGGCTCTACAGTTGAATTGCATGTAAATTCTACTCCTGCAACAGCAGCTTTAAATTCATCTGATACATATCCTGTATCATACATATAACTATGGAAGTCAAAGTCGTCTTGTACAAATTCTAAGTTATGGAACATATAGTATGGATCGTTTGCTGAATAATAACTTACACCAACATATAATACTGTAGGTTTTGAACTACTTAATAGGTCTACTGCTTCTTTAGAAGTTACTGTATACATATCATAGTAGTTTAATTTAGATTGTAGTTTTTCTTTTTCGTATTCATCGATTGAATCGTTAATTATTACATCTAAATCATCATCTTTTTTAGCTACTTCTTTTAATGCTTCTAAGAATTTATCCATGTCTAAGTCTTCTGAATCAATAGCTCCACTAGTCTTTAATCCATCTAGTTTATCTTTTGTTTCTAAGCTATAATCTCCGGATACTTCAACCCATTCGTCTTCATATTGAACTTTAACTTTGTATTCTCCAGATATAGTTTTCTTTTTATCTTTACGAGTGAAGTAAATACTTCCTTTTGTTAGTTCTTCATCGTCTTCATAAATAATAAAATCAAAATCTATTTTTTCTTTATCATATGATCTGATAGTAGCAGTCATTAATTTTTCGCCGTTTACAGTTAATTTAGCTTTCTTTTCTTTACCATCTTTTTTAATAGTAAATACTACGTCTTCAGCTTTTGCTTCTACATTTTCACCATCTTCATACCAAGATATCATTTTTTCTTTGTCTGCATAGATATCAATTCCAGCAAATGAATTAATAATACCTTTTGTATAGATGTTAATTGTTATTTTACCTTCAAAACTAATATCTTTAGCTTCTTCTTTAAGAGTTTTTAATCCTTCTTTAATATCGTCTTTATCTAATCCTGTAGCTTTTGCTAAGTTTTTAATAAAGTCTTTATTATCTAATAAGTTTTCTGCTAAACTTTTTGCTAATTTTTGAACAGTTTTTTCAGTAAGTTTATATGAGTTCTTAGTTACTTTTAATTCTTTATCTAGTACTTCGATCTCATCTTTTTCTTTTGACATTGCTTCTTTATCTAATGAACTAGTTAATGCCTTAGTGAATGCTTCTAAAATATCATCATATAAGCTTAAACTTATATCTGTATTTCCAGCAGCTTCTAGATAGTCATTTAATTCATCAACATCTACTCCAATGTCATCGCCTAATTTAATTATTGAATCATAGAATGTTGTTTGTAGATATTCTGCACCATCAGTGTAGTAAATCTTTCCACCTATTCTTTCATCTTTTCCTTCAACACCAGCACTTAAAAGAACTTCTTTATGAGGAATATCAATTCCTGTAGAGAAATCAAATTTTAAGTTTTTGATATTTACATCGGCATCTAGTAATTCTTCAGAGTCCATGTTTGTATCAATTTTCATTGTTCCTTTGATTTCGATAGCTTCTTTGTCTGGTTGATAGATTTCTTCTATCTCTTTAAGGGTGTTACTTACATCCTTGTAAACACTATTAATACATGTTGTAAATACGTGTTTTGGTGATGATATCATTATTTTTGCAACGATACCAGCAACCAATAATATTGCTACCAAACCTAGTAGTAGGAATGGTGCTACTGATTTTTTTGCTTTGGCAGGAGCTGGTGCTACGGCAACTTCTGCTTTTACTTCTTCTTGTTTTACTTCTGGAGTAGTAACGGCTTCTACTTCAGGAGTTTTGTTTGCTTTTTTTCTCGCCATATAAAAAACCTCTCTTTACTATAACCAATTATAACAATTTTTTGTGTTATTTTAAATATCTTTTTTTATTTTTTTTATGTTATAATGAAGAAGATAATAGAATATTAGAATAGAAAGTGTGATTATTGTGAAAGAGGAAAATACAAATGTAACTCCTGAAGTTACTGAAGAAAAAGTAACTCAACCTGTTACTGAGGATAAGGCTCCTGCTCCTGCAGAGGCTCCAAAAGAGGCTGCTCCTGCACCAGTTGAAGCGGAGAAAAAGGAAGAAGCTCCAAAAGAAGTTGAAGCTGCCCCTGCTCCACAACCTGTTCCTCAACCTGCTAGTGAACCTGCACCAGCACCACAACCAATTCCTCAACCTGCAGAAGCTCCAAAGGAAGTCCCTAAACCAGTAGCTCAACCTGCTAGTGCGTCAATTGTTCCTGAGGTTGCTCCTCAACAAGCAGCTCCTACTCCACCTAAAGGTGAGACAATTAAAGAAGCTCCAGCATTGAATCCACTTGCAAATAATCCTCAACCTGCGCAAACAGTTCAACCAGCAGCGGCTCCACAAGCTCCTGCTCAAACAACTTTCGCGCCATCAGGTCCTTTGCAAACTGACATGGATACAAATATTGGGTTTGTTGCTGTAGGTGAAAATCTTAAGAAAAAGAAAAATGGTCCTTTAATAGCAACATTTGTAATAATATTATTAGTTGGACTTGCTGCTCTTGGTTATTATGTTATTTATCCATATGTTGTTAAAAAGATGACTAAACCTGAAGCTGTTTATTCAGCAGTTATCGATGAACAATTTAAGAGTATAAGTAATGATGTTAGTTTAATAGCTCATAGCAGAGCAACTTATAATGTTGAATTAGCTGTTGAATCTAATCTAGAAGCTTTAAAGGATTTAACTGGATATACTTATGTTGGTAATTTTGGTATTGATCCTGAAAATAAGAATATTCAAATTGGAGCTAAGATAAAGGATAAAGATAGTCAAGAACATAGTTTATATGCTTATGTTAAAGGTGAAAGACAATACTTAAGATTATCTAGTTATAGAGAGCTAGTTTTCTGGCCAGCATATAATGAATACAAAGATACTTGGGAACAATTATATGAAGTATTTGATGATATTAATCAAGAAGACGCTTTATACTTAGTGGATAAGTTTAGAGATTTATTAAAAGAAAGTATTGTTAAAACTAAGTTAACTAAAGAAGATGCAAGTATTACTATTGATGGTAAGAAATATAAAGTATTAAATAGTAAATATACTGTAGATAACGATACATTAAAATCTATGTATACTACTATTATTAATGGTTTAAAAGATGATGATAAAGTTGTTGAAATAATTGCTAAGAATTCACAAATAGAAAAAGAAAATGTAGTTAAACAATTTGAAGGAATTACTATTCCTGAAGAGATACTTCCAGAAGGAACTACAATATATATAAATCTATATACTTATTCTGTTAAGAATACGTTTGTAGGTTGGTCTGTTACTGATGGTGAAGATACTGTTTATTATTACAAGATGGATGATTATTTTGAATTAAAAGCAGATGGTACTAGAGAAAATGAAGAAACTGGTAAAGAAGATGTAATTGATTTTAAAGCTGAAGGAAGAAAGAAAGATGGTAAGATCTATGTAGATGTTACTAACGGAGAAAAAGAATTAGCTCATTTCATAGTAGAATCTTGGGAAGAAAATAATAAAACATTCTCTTATGAATTAATAAGTGAAGAACAAAAGATTACTGGTGAAATTAAGTTATTAGTAGATACTAATGATACAAGATCAAAAGTAGACTTTACTGGTTCTGTTAATATTGATAAAGATTATGTTAAAGTTTCATTATCTATCTTAAATGATTGGACTAGTGAAGTTGCAAATATTAATGCTGCTACTGCAGAAGATTTAGATGATGCTTCATTACAAGCTAAGTTACAAGAGTTCTTACAAACATTAAAAGATACTCCATTAGCTAAGTTATTCACTACTACTTCTGGAGAGTTTGATCCTTCTATATTTGATTATAGAACGCAAATAGAAGATCCTACAGCAGAAGAACCAATTGATAATTGTAGTCCTGGTGAAACTAATTGTATACAGGAAGATCAAGTTATTGATGCTGATATTTAAGCATTAAAAAAGACTCAAATGAGTCTTTTTTTATTTGTCTTTACCAACTAATTTAGCTAATGCTGCTTTTAAACCTTTTTTAGGTTTTTCTTCCTTTTTAGGTTCTTCTTTTTTAGCAGGAGCTTTCTTAGCTACTGGTTTTTTGTTTTCAGTTCTTTTTACTGGTCTTTCACCAGGTTTGAATTCTTTCTTAGGTGCTTTTTCTTCTTTATCGTCATCTTTACGTTCTGGTTTTGGTAATGTTGCTTTACGAGAAAGATTTAATCTATTCTTGTTATCATATCCATCAGCTTTAACAGTGATTTCATCACCAACTTTAAATAAGTCAGATGCTTTATCTACTCTTTCCCAAGCTAATTGAGATACGTGAACTAATCCTTCACAACCAGGCCATAATTCTACGAAGCAACCGAAGTCTTCTACTTTAACTACTTTACCAGTATAGATTTCACCAGGAACTACTTCTCTAGCTACTGATTCAATCATTTCTTTACACTTGTTAATGATTTCTTTATCTTGATGATAAATTAATACTGTACCATCATCTTGAAGATCAACTTTAACAGCGTTAACATCATTAACTGCAGTTACGTTAGATGATTCAAGGATGATCTTAGTGATCATTTCGCCGCCCTTACCAATAACTTCTTTAATCTTATCTGGATTAATATGAAGTATTTCAATCTTAGGAGCGTATTTAGATAATTCTTTACGTGGTTCAGGTAATACTGATTCCATAACATCTAAGATTTGTAAACGAGCTTCTTTTGCTTGATCTAAAGCTTCTTTTAAGATCTTTTCTGTAACACCTTTAATCTTAATATCCATTTGTAATGCTGTAATACCTTCTCTTGTACCAGCAACTTTGAAGTCCATGTCTCCCATGTGATCTTCTAATCCTTGGATATCAGTTAAGATTGTATATTTCTTACCATCTTCTGATGTAATAAGTCCCATGGCAATACCTGCTACTGGAGCTTTAATTGGAACACCTGCTGCCATTAATGATAAGCATCCAGCACAAATAGTAGCTTGTGATGATGAACCATTTGATTCAAGAATTTCTGATACAACACGTAC
>JAFPMR010000060.1 GCA_017411235.1 Bacilli bacterium
ACTAATAAGTTCTTTTTGTCCTACTTGCTTATCTTTAATATCTTGCTTTAACATTAGTTCAGTAAGTTTTGCTATTATATTTTCTATACTCATAACATCTCCTTAAAAATTGCTTTGATGACATCAACTACAATAGAATCTCCTGCTAGGTGGTATAAACTTGCATTGCTTTGATTTTTAGCAATCTTTTCATAATCCTCATCTTTTACACCCATTAGTCTAAAACACTCTTTTGGTGTAAGTTTGCGAATCCTCATGCTAACTTCATTTACTGCTACAAATGTATCATTCCCATCATTAATCCTAGTTGTAAGTGTAGCTGCTAAATTGTTATTCCTGATTTTTCTATTGTAAGCATCTATAAAAGCACCATCAGTTATCTCGTTGTTTTGTTCTAATGTTTCTCTTAAATGCTTACTGACTATGAATGTATCAGTTGCTCTATTACCTTCAAGTGTAGTTAGAGTATTTGCTATGTCCTGATTCTCTCTATTAATGTTTTGTAGGAATCTTTCTTTTCTAGTCATAGTACCCATGCTTTTCTCACTCATGAAACAATCAATCAACTTATCACTTAAATAATATTTTTCATCTACATTTGGTTCTAATAAATCTTTTAGTTTTAACTTCAGTTCCTGTTTAGGTGGAAATGAATAACTATAATCTCCTAGAATAGACACCATGAAACATCTATTTCTTGATTGTGGTATTCCATAATCAGTAGCAACTAAATCTTCCCAATAATTTTTATAACCTAACTCTTCTAATCGCAGCTGCCATTTATTAAAATCTTGAACTGCACCCTCGCCATGAACTTGAACAACATTCTCCATGAGTAGCACCTGTGGTTTCTCTTTACATTCAGTTAATAATCTTTCTACTTCCCAAAGCATTCCACTTCTAGTTGATGTATCACCCATTAATTGTCTTTTGCCACCAACACTCAAATCCTGACATGGGAAAGAGTATGTCAATATATATATATATATATATCAGTATGGGAAATATCTAAATCTTCTGCACTTACTTTTTGAATGTTTACTAGGTTGTTAGTTGCTTTGATATTTTTATAAATATTTGCTAACTGTGGTTCACTCATTCTTTCAAGTTGCTGTTTAGTCATTGGTTCATTATAGTTAGCAGAAACACCTTTTTCATATAAGAACTCTACTAGCTGCTTTTTATCTAAATTGCATTCAACCTCTACATCAGGAAAGTGTAAATCCTTTAATGCTTGGATTGATTTTACTGCCCATTCGCAAGTCCTATGATGTTCAAATGGTACACCCAAGTACTTTAGCGAAAGTGCCTGTGAATCATAACCACTAAAAAGGGTTATGAGTTTGATTGGTTTATCTATCTTGAACTTTGGGTATAACATATCAAATATGCTAGTTTGAATCATACCAACCTCATCTTTGATATTTCAGTTTCAGTTAGTGTAGGAATACCTACATTCTCGCATTCCTGAATAATACCATCTAAAAAGTATTTCATTTCTAATGTGCTAAACTCACTAGAACCTTTATAAACTCTATAATGATTAAATCCTTTACCATTAGTTTTACCCTTACCTATTTTTTTATAATATTTAAAATAGTGTTCAGGGTTAATTTCATCTAACAAACTCACTATAATTGATTGTCCATAATCTTCAAGCAGCTGTTTATATAAATCTTCTTTTGAGATTCCAATTTTATTCCCAAGTTCATTTATTAATTTCCAAGCATAAGCATTTTGTGAAAGTGTCCTTTTTGGTTTATGCTCTTTTATTTCAAATATCTTATCTCTATCTTGTTGTATCAAGTAGTTTACTATCTCTTGGACATTACCTATCATTAATCCACCCACCAACTAGGTTTATGGTCTTGAATATCATGCCAATCAGGTTCACCACTTCCTACCCATTTATAGTTATCTTTTATGTCCTGTTGCAAATCTTCATATAGTTCTTTTTGATGCTCTACTTCTAAAATCAAATCTTCTATCATAGATAACAAGCAATCAGTTTCAATGTAACCATTTATGTTTTCAGCATCAAACCATTTTATTTCATAATCAGTATATGTAATATCACTTGCCTTTGATAGGATTTCATAATTGCTTTCATCTACTTTCATTATTTACTCTCC
>JAFPMR010000061.1 GCA_017411235.1 Bacilli bacterium
AGTAAAACTTAATCTTTCAGCTACTACTACACCAGTACTTATAGATAATAAAGGAGCTAACATATTAGCTTGTAAGAATTACAAGCAGGTTTATAGTGGTGTTGGAGTAGATGGAGATGAAGCTTCCTATGCAGGTATGAAAGCATATCAGGTAGTTGATGATGTACAGAATATTGATGTTGCAAATAAAGTAGTACCTAATATTATTGGTGATGTAACACTTATTGACTTTACATCAGCAGTAAGTGCTACTACAAAGTACTTAGCTATTATGAACTATAATGGTTCAAGTACACTTACAGTTAAGAATAATGATGTTACAGTTACAGCTGAAGTTGTAGCAATCTTTGAGATTACTTATACACCAGCTTAAAAAATTATGACTAAGGGAGGAGACATAATTTCTTTTGTTTCCTCCCTAAAAATATTTGGAGGATAATAAAATGGCATTAAGTCAAACTACAAGTGAAATAATTAGTAGAGCTATTACAAACTTAAATAATATTAAAAATGCAATTACTAGTATGGGTGTAGATGCTACAAATATGAGTAGTGATAATTACGCTGATGCTATACAAAATATAAATAAGTTAAATGGTACAAGTTTAAATATTACACCTAGTACAAGTGTTCAAGAATTTATACCATTAAGTCCTTATAATGGTTATACAAGTGTAAACGTAGAAGCAGTAACAAATACTGTAGATAATAATATAATAGCAAGTAATATTAAAAGTGGTATTAGTATATTAGGAGTAAATGGTTCTGCTATATGTCCTACATACAGTACAATAGCACCTTCAAGTACAAGTGGTTATAATGAGGGAGATTATTGGTATGTTTACACAGGACATACAGTTGGTTCATATACATATTATGAAATAACATCACAGTATGTATTTAGTTCAAATGCATGGGTACAGATAGTATAATTATAACATTGTAATAAAATATTTTTATTAAGAATTAGGGCTAACATAGATACCTAACTACTAATATTAATATAAGCACAGGAATAGGAGGTTTAAATTTATGTCAGTTGAATTAGTTGTAGGACAGAATTGTTACTTTGATGTAGCAGAAGCAAACCAAATGATAAGTGATAACTTTCTTCCTAGTGAAGTAGAATACATAGAATGGAATAAACTTACAAATGAACAAAAAACTGTTATCATTTATAGAAATACACAATTTATTGAGAATTATAATATGTTTTGGAGAGGTTGTAAAATATACAATATACAGTCAATGCAATTTCCTCGTAATATTGATGGAACTACTGTTGAATGTCCTGATATAGTTAAACTAGGTATACTGATGAATGGTGTTAATTCATTAGTAAAAGTAACAGATACTAATAATACAGAATATGGAAGTTTAATAGATGCAGGAATAGAAAAATTTGCAGACGGTTCAGGTGCATCTGTTACATTCAAATCTGATGCTAATAGAACTTCTAAATATAGTACATTACCTGGTTATGAAAATATTTATAAGAGTGTGTTTAGAACATACTTTAGTAAATATAGTTTAATAGTTTAATGGAGGAAGGACAAATGTTTAAGAACAAAATATTAAGGGAGGAGCATGATGAAATGTTGAGAGAGACAAGGGAGTCAAAGGATAAAAAGGAAATTGTAGAACATTTTGATAAAAGCTTAGATCATGTAGTTAAAACAATTAGTGTCAGTATAGATGCATTAAAAGATGATGTTAGGGAAGTAAAAGATGAAATTAAGAAACATTCTGATTCTATTGATACAATCAATAAAGATAAGATTAGAATGGAAGATAGTATAAAACATTTAAGTGAGAAGATAGAAAAGCAGGAAGTAAAAAATGATAAAACAAAAACATGGGTTGTAGGTTTAGCAGGAGCTATCATAATATATATAGTTCAACACCTCTTAAGTATTCCTGGGTTATTTCAATAAGTTACATATATAAGTCAACATTTTATAAACTTTATTTTATGTTGATGAATAATTATCACTCAAAGATATTAAGTATCACTTACTTAATAAATTTCATATAGTGAAATAGTATAAGTAAGTGATACATGATACAAAAATATATTATTACATATATGTAAAAAGTTATATAAACCATCTAATAAAATTTTTGGAGGATTTTGTGAGATGAAAATAAACATAGAATTTGGAAATAAACAAATAAATAAAAAGCAATACAGTAAAGTGTGGATGACACGTTGGCAAGTATTTTGTATGATATGGTTAAGTGTTTATTTCATAGTAGATATTTATTATTATCAAGCTATAAATATAAATAACATAATACAATTACTAGTTGGTTCCATAATAGCTACGGTTATTCCTTATTTTGCTAAAAGTTATTTGGAGACAAAAGCAGAGAAGCAAAATGAGATTAACAATATAAAAGTAGAAGAGACAAATGAGGAGGTAGGATAATGAGTAATGTAATTAGTTTCATCCTAAACAATTGGTACTTAATAGTTGGCGGTATTGCTATTATTGCTTTAGTAGTAGCAAGAATACTTGGTTTTATCAAGTTACCTACAGACAAACAGTTAGAGAGAGTCAAAGAGTGGTTAAAGTATGCTGTTATGAAAGCAGAAAAGGAACTTGGTACTGGAACTGGTCAGGCTAAGTTAAGATTGGTATATGATTGGTTTATTACTAGGTTTCCAGTATTTAGTAAGATAATTACATTTAATTATTTTAGTAAATTAGTTGACTACGCTTTGGAATGGTTAAATAAACAGTTAGAGGGAAATGAAGCAATTCAGAATTATGTATATGGTGATGATGGAATAGAAAAGCAAATTGTAAATGAAGATGACATTGAATTTGATGATATAGATATGATGTAATAGGATAATATCCTTTTACATAAATTACTTTCTTCATTTTTGTATCCTCCCATTTAGAGTGGTCTGTTTAATATTATTAGGCAGACCACTTTAACAAAAGGGAGTAAAGGAGTAAATATGTTTGATAACTTTTATAAAAGTAATATAGAATATGAAGAGTTTAATGGAATAGGTTCTAATAATCAGCCTACATTTAAAACAAAAGTAAATATAAAAGGTATAAGAGTAAAAGGACAAATAAAAGTAGTTCATACTGATGATGGTGATGAGACTACTTGTACAATATGTTATAGAACTAGACAAAGAATAATACCACAAAGTAAATTAAATGGTAGAGAGGTAATGATGTGTATACCAGTTAATGCCTTATGGGTTTCAGAAGAGCAAGTAGGATATACTAGTTATGTTAAGTGAGGTGAGACATGGCTAAAATTTATTTTGATGTTAACAAAGAAGAAGTTTATGAAATAACTAATGATATATTAAAACCTATAGTGGTTATAATGGAAGAACTAACTGAAATAAGACCAGATAGTTCAATGACTCCAGAAGTTGAAAAAGAAATATTAAATTTAGATATAGACGCTAATTTTGTTTGTGACGGTATTGCTTCAGAAGTTTCACAAGAATTAGCCGAAGAAGTATTAGACAGAGCCTTATATTATTGTCCAGTAGATACAGGTAGATTAAAAGAAAGTGGACATATAGAAAGAATAAATGATAGCACTTGCTTGGTTGTGTTTGATTGTGAATATGCCTGGTATGTTCATGAGCATACATGGAAAGATCACGATTATCCTACTTGTGCTAAGTTTTTAAGTATAGCCATTAAAGAGGTAAAGAAGTTACATAATTTATAAAGTCAATAATCCAAAAATATGACCTTATATATAATATAATATAGATTAGATTCGAGGTAGGTATAATGGATGAAATAGTAAATAGTCTATTTGAACACATAAAGAATAGATTAGATAACACATTTGAATATGGTGATGTTGGAAAAGAACTAATTGACAATGTTCCTAATCATGCAGTATGGGAGCAATCAATCCGAGAAGATTGTCAGGGTGATGTAGGAATATTTGAGATTACTAAGACAGAGATAACAAAGTACAGTGGATGTACAATGTATCAAGGAGAAATCCAGATAGTTGTTGTTTGTAAGTCTAATGATTTAGATAATGCAAAACTTTATTTGAATAATACACTTAAGAATTTAAGAACTAATGTTAGGAGTTCAATGTATTGGTTCAAACATATAAAGCTATTAAACCTTAGACCAATGGGAAAAAACAAAGTAGGAAATCAAATGGCTGTTTTAAATATTTCTGTAAAGTATTTAGAGAATTTAGGTACATAATAAAATAAGTGATATAGAACAACAGTTCTGTATAGAATAAATTTTAATTGGTTATAATCCCTGCAGGGCTTATAATAAATAATAGTTTAGAATATTAGAAGGAGGAAAAAGATATGGCTAACCCTTGGTCACAGGCAGTAGCAGGTGATGTTGTCGTAGCTGGTGGTGATAGACTGAAAATTTATTTTCAGCAGGTAACTTCTAGTACTACAGGTGCTAGTAATATTACACTTACAGCAGATGACAAGACAGGTCAGATTACTGAAATTTCTGGCTTTGGTTCAGAGACAGAGTCTGTAGAAGTAGGTGGATATGCTTACAAGAAGAAAGGTAAGCTCTTTGGAACATCTACACTTAATGACCTTTCAGTTACTCAGAACCTTGTTCTTGAGGACAAAGCAGAAGTTGAGTCACTTGCAGATGCAAAGCAGAGACTGGCTATTGTTATCACTTATGATGATGGTCAGACAGGTTCTACAGAAGAGATTGTTTATGGTTGTATTGGAACTCTTGGTTCTGTTACATGGACACTTCCTGATGGTGAGCCTGGTACACTTTCTTATACAATTGCTCAGGAATCTGAGATTACAGGTACTATTACAGTTCCTGCATGATAAGATAGTGAAATATGTGGAAGTAATCAATATCACTTGATTACTTCCACATAATTTAAAATTAAATAGTAATTGTTTGTATGGAGGATACAAAGAATGATTATTGAGAGTAGAAGTATTTTAATGCCAAATAATATGGCTTTCACACCACACAATTTGGTTCAGATGTTTAATGATTACAAGAACAAGTATAAGGTTGATAATAATGAGACATTCAAAGGTAATTGTTACTTAGCAATTACAGTTGGAGTAATTGAAGATAAGCAGTTACCTGACATTGATGATTGTCTATTACTAATAAGAGGTGGAAATAACTGGTGTAGTTTAGAGAATGCAGAGTTGATTTATAACTCATTTATTAAAGCATATCCTGATAGAGGTACACTTGGTTGTTTCTGTGATATGTGTAGAATATTGTGTCAGGACCAGCCATTTGCAAAGCAGGTTACTGATATGATTGAAACACTTGAAGAGAAAGTAGTACAATATTTTAAATCTAGACAGAAGATTGAAGAACTTAAAAATAAGTTGATGAATCATCTTAATAAGATTGAAAATGTTGGTGATATTGGAAAAACAGCAGAAAAGGTTGAAAACATTGTAAAAGAAGTTGGAAACGAGCTTGGAGTAACAAGTGAGTCAACTGAAAACAATGAAGTAGAGACATATGCTGAAAATAAATAAGTGATTACTTGGTAGGAACCAAGGACAATAAGGGATACTAAGTAGACTTGGTATCCCTTATTTAATAAATAGGAGTTCATATGAAAGTCATAAAGGGTTTAACAATTAAACAGTTAATGGAGTATGAAGCAATAAAAGGTGTTAATGCTCTTAATAAATTAGAAAATTATGACATTGAGATTATATGTGACATAATTAAAATGTCTAACAATATAGATGATGATAAGTGTGAAGAATATGTTACAAGTCAAATAAAAGAACATGGACTTATGGAATTTACAGTATTATTATTTGAGGACATATTTGGTAAGATAACACATTCAAATAAGAATAATGTAGAAATTAAAGAACGTAGTTTTACAGAATTGTTCAATGATTTTTATAATGAGATACAAGCTTATGACAGTTCATTAAGTTATTCAGACTTTTGTGGAATGAATACTTTATTTATGTATAAATATTGTGATGGTATTAAGACAAGATATATACATAATAAAAATGAACAATTAAGAAACAATTATGAACAGGCTGCTATGATATTAAGTGGTTTAGCAGGCAAGTTAAAAGATTGTCCACAACTTGATGAAGAGACAGGAAAACAAAAGAAGAAATCTGCTAAAGAATTAGCTGATATGCTTAGAGCACAAAGAAATGAGCAATTGAATATGCTAAAAGAACAGGGTCTTATAAATATGTAAGGGAGGTAATAATAAATGTCAGGAATTAATACTGATATAAACATCAAAGTCAAAACATCAGGTTTAGATGAACTCAAGAATGAACTTAAGTCTATTTTGCAAACTCTTGATGATAATGATATATCACTAAATATAGACGTTGACCAAATAGATACAGAAGAAAAACTTCAAGCTTGTATAAAAGACCTTAGAGAGTTTGCTAAAGATAATGATATAGAACTTGACTTAAGTACAAAGGACTCAATTAAAAATATTGAAGAACTTAATAAAGAAATAGAGAAGGTTGAGAGTAATATTAAAGATACTGAGGAAGTACATATACTTGATGATGCTGAAGTAGATAAACTTATTCAAGAGTTTTATGAACTTAAAAAAGCAAAGGCAGAAGCAGCAATAGCAGGTGCTGATGACTTTGATAATATGTTTGATGATTTACTTAATGACAGTGATATGCTTGATGATGTAACTGATAATATTAAGCAGTTAGATGATGCTAAAGAAGAATCTAATGACATTAAATTAGATAGTAGTTCATTTGAGCAATTAGCTAAAATAAGTAATTTACTTAATTTAAAAATTCCTGGTCTGGTTGATGAGTTCCTCGCGTGTGATCTCGAACTGCTCATCGCCCACGCCCAGTTGATCCCAGCCCGAGAGCTCGAGGTAATCCAGGAAGGCTTTCATCTGCTTGGGTGCCCGTTGGAGCATGTCGATGGCC
>JAFPMR010000062.1 GCA_017411235.1 Bacilli bacterium
CACCAAATTTAATATTCTCTTTAACACTACCAGTAAACATAAATGCTTTTTGAGAAACATAACCAACTATATTATGTAAGTTCTTTAATGTATATTCTCTTACATCAACACCATCTATATATACTTCTCCATCTGTAGCATCATAAAATCTTGGTATTAAATTAATTAAAGTAGATTTACCACTACCAGTAGAACCTATAAATGCTACTGTTTCACCCTTCTTAGCAGTAAATGAAATATTCTTTAATAAATAATCATCAGCATCTGGATATTTAAAACTAACATTTTTAAATTCAACTGTTCCTACTTCTTTAGGTTTACTATTAACACCATCAAATATAGAAACATCTGATTCTAATACTTCATTAATACGAATAGCAGATACTCTAGCTCTAGGTAATATCATAAAGATAAATGATAGCATTAAGAATGACATAATTACTTGAATACCATAACTAGTAAACACAACCATGTTACTAAATAATGTTAATCTATCCATCATACTCATGTTAACTAATAATAATGAACCAAAGAAATAGATACCTAATGTTAAGAAATGCATTACACTTCCCATAATTGGATCCATTAATGCAAATGTCTTTTGAATCTTAATATGTGTATTAGTAATATCATTATTAACTCCTTCGAATTTTTCTCCTTGGAATTCTTCAGCATTAAATGCTCTTATTACTCTAACACCCATAACATTCTCACGAGTTACATTATTTAAATTATCAGTAAACTTTTGAATCTTTTTAAATAATGGATTAACAGTAAGAGAAATAATTAATACAGTAGTTAATAATACTAATACACCTACTGCTACTACTCCACTTAATTCTGCACTCTTATTAACTATTTTACTAATCGCCCATATAGCCATAATTGGTGCTTTAATCATTGCTTGTAAGCCCATAGCAATAAGCATTTCAACTTGACCTACGTCATTAGTTGTTCTAGTAATTAAACTACTAGTTTGGAATTTCTTCATCTCTGTAGTACTAAATTTTTGTACTTTTTTAAATAATTTTCCTCTAATATTTTGAGAAAAACTAGCAGATAAACCTGAAGCAAAATATCCAATAAATACAGTAGAAATAGCACTACCAAGAGCACATAAAAGCATCATACCTCCACTTTTAAATACTTCTCTCATAGTACTGCCTTCAGTTTCAATCAATCTAGTAATTTCACTCATATATTCTGGAAGTCTAAGTTCTATCCATACTTGAAATACCATCGCAATAATACAAACGAATACTACAAGTAAATCTTTTTTAGTAAAATTCTTAAATAATTTTAGCATAACTCATCTATATTCCTTTCCATCTTGTCTAATATCTTTTTAAATGCCTCATACTCTTCTTTAGAAATACTATCTAAAACACTATGAGCTACACTATCAAAGTTCTTTTTTAATACAGCTATAACTTCATTAGCTTTCTCAGTTAAACAAATAATCTTCTTTCGTGAATCATCTTTAGATTCATTTCTACTAATATAATTATTCTTCTCTAAATTATTTAGTATCTCAGATAAAGTAGATTTATTAATTGAATTAAACTTATCTAAAATATCAGTAGCAGTAACTTCTTTTTTCTCATCTATAAAAAGAATAATTCTACTTTGTACTGGTGTAATATCTAAACTAAAATTCTTTAAACTATTAGTTAAAGCCTTATGGATCTTACCATTAATTCTTTTAAAATCTAACATAACAGTTACTCTATCCATTAGATCACCTCAATTAGTTCGGCTACGAACTAATTAATTATATACCTATTCAATATAAAATACAATAAAAAAAGATAGTTTATTTTAAATATTCTAAACTACCTTCTTTTTTATTATAAATTACTCTTACTTTAAAGCCATTTATCATTGTAATAGATGGCTTAACATGACCTATATCAAACTTATAAATTACTTTATATTCTCCTAAAGCTTTCTTAATCGTCTCATCATATGCTAGTTCCATAAATGAATTCGGATACTTAACTTTTCCTATTAATATTAACTTAGTATATTTAAACCATCCAGCATTTTTGAATTGTAACAATGTACGATACAAATCTTCTACACTTAAACTAAATACATCAAAATACCAAATAACACCTTCTTCTTTATGTTTTTCAATAAACTCTAAAGTATTATCAAATTTTGTACCAATTATATCTTTTAAAGACTCTATACAACCACCAAGCAATATGCCTTCTTCGTTAATATCATCACCATAACTATTCCATTCATTATCTAAATCAAAGATATCATCTTTACTTTCATATTTATCACTTTTATATTGTTTAACTAAATTGCCTTTTATTATTTGAAAATAATCTAAATAACATTGATGAAGATCATCACTACTATACCCAGACATATTACATGGTGTATAAATAGAAGGCATATCTAATTTAGTAGTTATACTATATAACAAGCTAGTAGGATCACTACTACCACCATACCATTTAGGATTCTTCTTAATTAAGTCATAATCTAAATAAGGTAATATTTCACACAAGAAATCTCCACCTGCCGCAATATTAATCATTTTAATATCTTTATTAGTTACTAAACTATTTAATTCATTAACTCTAGTTTTAGCATCAGTACTTACTAAACCACCTGTTCTAACATCAGGTGTTTCCAAAATGTTAAAACCATTCTTTTTAACATTTTTAATACTCTTCTCATACTTATCTATTTTATCTAAGACACCACAACTACAAGCAGTAACACCTATAGTATCATTATCTTTTAAAAAACTAGGTATAATCATATTTCCACCTCAAAATTATTATAACAAAAAAAAGTTCCTTCATAGGAACTTTTATTATTTACATTCTAAACCTATAGCTTCTAAATGTTCCTTAGTAGACTCATAGTCAGAATCATCTTCATCTTCTAAGTCTTCTTTATCTATTTTCTTAGTTTGAGATACTATTAATTTCTTTCCAGATTTTTTAATAGAATATGAACAACCATCTTTAGATTTACAACTATCTTTTAAGTCATTTTTTTGATCTTCATAAGCTTCATCTAATGCATCTTTATAATCATCTGCATCTGAGAAATCATATTCGGATTTCGCTGTAATCTTTTTAGGTTTACCAAATTTATACTTAACAATTGTTTCCATCTTATAAGCAACACCAAAAGCTTCTGATTCAGTAGAACATTTTAATGTCTTAGTAGCAATAAGGTTAATCAATAGAATTAATACTAATAAAGCCACCATTCCAACTGGAATTAATAAAATTAACTTATTAGAGTTTGACTTAGGAGCCGCAGGTGCTCCACCACCCATTGGTTGTTGATATTGCATAGGTTGTTGCATCATTGGTTGTTGTTGCATCATATTAGGATCAGCCATTGGTTGTTGATATTGTTGTGGTTGAGCCATATTCATATCAGGTGTTGGTTGTGCCATAGGTGCTTGTTGCATCATTGGTTGTTGTGGTACACCAGGTCCTTGGTAACTTAATCCGCCACCAACTAAAGATCCTTGATCCATAACAGGTTGTTGTGGCACTTGTTGTTGTGCCATATTTGGATCCATTCCTTGATTCATCATTGGTTGTTGTGGTACACCAGGTCCTTGATAACTTAACCCGCCACCAAAACCTTGTTGATTATTGTAATCATTATTCATATAAAAACCTACTCTCTACTCTTAGTATAACATTTAATTATTATACTGCATACATTTCTTGGACAATTCTATAAACTTCTTGCCAATCTTTTACTTTTCTTAAGTCTTTACTACCTTTACCAAATGATGTATTCATTTGTAATGTAGCAATTCCTTTATTTTTAACAGCTTTGCAATTCATTGTATTATCATCGATAAATAAATCAATATTTTCTAATACACAATCTCTAGCTTTATTAGGAGAATTAACAATCAACTTATCAAACTTAATACCATTAGTAGTTAAGTAATCATAACTTAATTTATAAGGATCTGCATATTCATTATTATTTCTAGCAGAAATAAAAATAATTCTATGACCTTGTTCTTTAAGTTTGTTAATAATCTCTACAGCTCCAGTTTTTAATGGAACTAATTTAGCCATCCTATCAAAGTTGTTATGGATGAAATCAGTATAATTAGGAAGAGTCCCTCTTAATGTTTTATAAGAAGGAAGTTTTTTCAATAATTTATCGATATTCATTCCATAGCTTATTGCTATCATAGGTATTAATGTTTCATATGTATTTGTAATTGTATCGTCAATATCTATACCTATATTCATATATGTTCACCCTATCATAAATTATACACGTTCTATTAAAAAAAGACAATACTATTGCCTTTCTTCCTCATCTTCTTCATATTCATTTTCATCTTGATCATAGAATGATGAATTATCATATTCCTGATTGTAATATTCCTGATTATCATATTCTTCTTGACCATCATATTCTTCTTCTGGTTCTTCATCTTCTACTACATAAGCAATTGTTTTTGGTAAACCAATACCTTTATCAGTAAAAGCATTAACACCAAAGAATACTAGTAATAATACATCTCCAATAATTAAAACAAAGTACATAACACTTAAAGTAAATAAACCAATAAGTATTACTAATACAATTAGTGAAATTATAAAACCAATAACAGATTTTGCTTTACTAGGTCTTTCATACACTTTATCATATGCAATCTTCTTATTGCCTTCACTAGTAAGACCTTCTAAGAAACGATCTAGATTATTCTTCTCATGATTCATATATCATCACCACTTATATCATACAACAAAAAAAGAAAATAACAAATAGTTACTTTCTCTTATAACTCTTATTATATAAACGAATAAGTAAAGAATTAATTATTGTTTGAATAACTATTGCAAACCCAAATAAGAATGCTCCAATATACTCATTAAATACAAGGCAAACTACTAACATAAAAATCATTACATATGTCATAACAATAATAGTTATAACATCAGCTTTGCCTTCAATAATTAAATTAACATTATTCTCTTGAATTTTATCTTCTTTATATAAAAATATAACTGCTAGTAAAAATAATAAGAAACCAACTAAGAATAGTATAGCACCTAATATTTTTAACTTAACTATCATGTCACTTGTAACTACAACACTAGAATTAAATACTCTAATAAAACCTGCCTTCTTAATACTAGAACTTAAAAGTAGTAATAAACCACTTAAGTACATTATTAAGCCAAATACAAAGATAAATATAGTAAGGCCACTACTCTTCTTCTTAGTACCCTTATTCATCTAAACTATCCTTTAAAACATTAATAACAGGTCTTACAAACAATGTAGTATCTTCAACAACACTTTCTAATTTAAATGTATCATATGTAGTACTTAAATTATAATAATGTAAATGTACAGCTTCATCTAATCCCTCTACACCATCACCTGTAGCAATCATTGTTGCGTAGAAAGTATTTGTTAAACAAATGAATTCAGGACAATCTGTAATATCATATGAATCTGTATATTTATCATATTTAACATTTAATAAATTTAAATCATCATCATTAAATAATCTAACTTTATAACCATTAACTTCTCTTAATTTATCAGTACCTATAAATTCTGCAAAATCACTTTTCAAGTATTTATTTAAATCACTAGATTCATAAACACTATAATCAGATTCTGCAATACCATTTTCTTCTAAATAAAGGATTCCTTTATATATCAAAGTAACATAATTATCCTTACTAGAAGAATCATATAATACATACCAATCTTGATTATTTAAAGATACTATATCACCTGATTTGTATTCCTTATACTTATCAGATTTAAACATTTCTTTTATTGAACTGTCTCGTTTACCAAATGCTTTAACAAAAGCAAATAAACCTATTACTAACAACAAAACTAATATAACAAGTATGATAGATCTTCGTTTCATATCATCACTCCTAATTAATATTCTTTATGTTCAATAACCTCTTCAAAATTCTCATCCATAGCACGCATTTTATTACGTAACAAATTAGATAGTTGCTCTAAGTCAATATTCTTCATATTAGTTAAAATACATTTAACTTCAGGGCTTTCAACAACTAACTTAACAACATTACCAGCTTCATTAATAGTTCTAGTAACATTTTTAACATCTTTTAAATTTAATTCCTTTTGTTCTTTACCAGCTTCTTCATACATTAATGAAGTACCAGAAATATAATAATAATTAGGAATAACTCTAACTTGAACAATCTCTTTTGTTTTCTTTTCCTTCTTAACTTCTTTAATAACATCAACTAAGACATCTTTAATAGCTTCTTTTAATTCATCTTCAGATACTATCTTATCAGCACCTTTTTGTTTAACTTTTTCTATTAAAACATCTTCAATGTCATTTGATTTTTCAGTTTCTTCTTCCTCTTCTTCTTTTTCTTCTTGAGGAATTTCTTCAACATTAGTAATATCAGTAACTGGTTTTACCTCTTCCTCAGGTTCTGGTTCTGGTTCAGTTTCTGGTTCAGTAACTGGTTCAGTTTCTGGAACAGGTTCAGGAATAGGTTCTGCTACTGGTTCAGCAACAGCAGGCATTTCCATCTCTACAGGAACTTGTTCTGCTTCCTCATATGTAGGAGCAACTTCTATTTGTTGAGGTATTTCTTCTTCAACTGGTTTATTAATAGTTTTAACTTCTACTTCAACTTGTTCCTCAGGAGTAGGTTCATATTCTTGAGTATCAGTATTTTCAGTAACAATCTTTAATTGTTGAGTATTACCAACAACACCTATAACAGAAGTTTTGAATTCATCTTCTCCATCATTTCTTCTTCTATATAATTCAAATATACCTAAAGCACATAAAACTAATCCTACTACAGGACATAGGAATATTAGCTTACTAGTCTTACTATACTTAACTTGAGTGTAGTCATTAGAATAATAATAAACATTTATTTTGTCTCCATTTTTTAAATCTTTTTTACTATCAAAATATGTTCCATAAACAGAGCCATCAACTGTATAACTTATTTCTACGTTATCAATTCCAACTCCTCCAGCATCCTTAGTAACATTAACTACTGTAGCTTCAACAGGAACTAACTTACTTTCACCAGCAACAATATAAATACAAATTAATAGTGAAAGTACTAGTAAAAAACCTATTACAAAGAATAATACACTTCTCAATTTAGTTTCCTTGTCCATAACAAACACTCCTTTATTATTCTAATAGAATTATAGCATAACTTCATTACAAAAAGAAGTATTTTATGACACAAAAAAAGGTAGCTTATGCTACCAATGAATCTATTGTATATACAAGTTCTCCAGGTGATACATTTAGTGTCATTTGATATGCTACTGCACTCTCTGGATAATCTGTAACAGTTTCAGACATATAAGCAATAGAGCTTTCATCATCATAATTAACAGTTAATACATCAATTACAATTTCAAAAGAATCTCCACTCTTATAAACTTTATTAACTTTATATGTTTCAGTACTCATCATTAATCCACTCATAACAGAACCATATAAATATCCATCTTTTTCAACATATAATTCATTCATTATTTCTTCATTAATTCCAGCATGGAATAGATCTTGATAATAATCAATGAAATATTCTTTATCTATAGCAACATAACCAGTTACTCCTGCACCTTCAGGACTTACATTTCTTTCAATTCTAGTATTATTGCCTTCTTGAGAAGCTACCATAAATGCAAATCTAATCTTTTCAGAATCAAATTTTAATACATTGCCAGTTCCCTTTTCTACAGTCCTTTCACCATCTAATGCATAGTTAATAGAATATTGTAATTCATTTAATTTTTTATTTACATCAACCTTATCAATATTTATTACTTCTTTATTAGATTCAACTACTTTACTATCATCTATTTTAGCAGAGAAACTATTTCTTGCTCCTA
This sequence comes from Bacilli bacterium, assembly GCA_017411235.1. Next base: position 7,894 of record JAFPMR010000062.1, read on the forward strand.
AAATAGCACTTCCTATAATTGCAATTCCGCAAATAGTAATAAATACTGGAACTGTTTTACTCTTTACTGTTTTGTTATAACTTTGCATAATATCACCTCATTATTTTTCACTTAACATTATAACATAACTTAATTGGAAATCATAGATAATTTTAAAAAAAGAAGTATCTCTACTTCTTTTCTTCTAAATCAAATTTTATTTTCAATTCTTCCATTTGTTCTTTAGTTAATTCAGCTGGACTTCCCATCATTAAGTCTTGACCAGATGCACTTGGAGGGAATGCTTGAACTTCTCTTAAATTTGGTTCATCTTTAATTAACATTAAGATTCTATCTAGACCAGGTGCCATACCACCATGTGGAGGGCATCCATATTTAAATGCTGTAAAGATAGATCTAAATCTCTTCTCTACTTCATCTCTAGAATATCCAACTATTTCAAATCCTTTTGCTAAACTATCTAAGTCATGGTTTCTAATAGCTCCACTAGCCATTTCATTACCATTACATACAAAGTCATATTGGTAAGCTAAAATATTTTCTAAATCACTTGTATCATCATATGCATGAATTCCACCATGAGGTAAACTAAATGGATTATGACAGAAATCCCATTTTTCTTTTTGTTCATCCCATTCAAACATAGGGAAGTCATTAACAATACATAATTCTAATCTATTAGGATCCATTAAACCTAAATCTTGACCTACTCTTAATCTTAATTGACCTAAAGCTGGTTTAACAACATGTCTATCACCAGAGATAATTAATACTAAATCTCCATTTTCTAGTTTTAATTGTTTCTTTAATGCTTTAACTTCATCTTCAGTTACTACTTTAGCAATAGAACCACTAATTTCATCAGCTATCTTTAAATAAGCTAAACCAGAAGCTTTCTTAGATTTAACAAAGTCAGTTAATTCATCTAATTGCTTTCTAGAATACTTATCAGCTGCTCCTTTAGCAACAATAGCATTAATAATACCCTTTTCTTCTATTACATTTTTAAATACAGTAAATTCTGTCTTCTTAAATACATCTGTAATATTTTGAATTTCCATTTCAAATCTTAAATCAGGTTTATCAGAACCATATAAATCAATAGCGTCTCTATAGCTAATTCTTCTAAATGGTCTTGGTGATACTTTCTTATTACTGAACTTAGTAAATGTATCATAGAAGATTTCTTCACCTACATTTAAGACATCATCTTCATCAACGAAAGACATCTCTAAGTCTAATTGATAGAATTCTAGAGTCCTATCAGCACGAGGGTCTTCATCTCTAAAGCATGGTGCTATTTGGAAATACTTTTCAAAACCACTAACCATTAATAATTCTTTATATATTTGTGGTGCTTGTGGTAATGCATAGAACTTACCAGGATATACTCTTGATGGAACAACA
>JAFPMR010000063.1 GCA_017411235.1 Bacilli bacterium
GAAACACTATCTAAAGATCTAATAGAATTTTTCCCAAATACCACTTTAGAAGATATAGAAAAATCTTTAGAAAGATATAGAAATAGTGATGCTTGGAGAAAAAATATAACTATTTCTGAAAAAGAATTTGAACACATAGAAGAAATAATAAAAGAAGCAGGTATCATAGATACTAATGTTCCATATAAAGATTTAATCTATACCAAATATTTTAAAGATTATGAATAATATTCTATCTATTAAAAATTTAAGTAAAAAATATTATAGTAAAGATAGTGAAATACTAGCCATTAAAAATATAAATATAAATGTTAAAGAAAATGATTTTATCGCTATAGTAGGTCCTTCAGGTTGTGGAAAATCCACTCTATTATCAATACTAAGTAATATAGATAAACCCACTACAGGTACCATAGAATATCCTAATGGTTATAAAAAAATAGGCTATATGTTACAACAAGATTGTTTGTTTCCTTGGCTTTCTATCTTAGATAATTGCCTAATAGGATTAAAAATTCAAAAAGAACTTACAAAAGATAAAAAAAATAAAGTAATTAATATGCTAAAAAAATATGGTTTAGAAAATTTTATCTATAAATACCCAAACTCTCTATCAGGAGGTATGAAACAAAGAGTAGCTCTAATTAGAACCCTAGCTACTAATCCCGATATCTTATTACTAGATGAAGCCTTCTCAGCCCTAGATTATCAAACCAGATTAAAAGTATCAGATGATGTCTATAAAATAATAAAAAAAGAACATAAAACTACTATTATGGTAACACATGATGTAGCAGAAGCCATATCAATGGCCAATAAAGTAATAATTATGTCTAATAGACCATCCACTATAAAAAAAATAATAGATATCAACTTAACAGATGCTACTAGCCCCATAAATAATAGAAAATGTAAAGAGTTTACAGATTATTATAATGAAATATGGAAGAATATTGATAACAATGTCTAAAGAATATAAACACTACCTATATAAATTAAAATTAAATAAAATATTAATTATAATAACTAGATTATTTATTTTATTATTTTCTATTATCTTATGGCAATATCTAGCTAATAAAAATATAATAAATACTTTTATTACATCATCACCCAAAGAAGTATTAAACACCATAATAAAACTATATAACAGCAATAATTTATTCCATCACATAAAAGTAACAATATATGAAACATTAATATCATTTACACTAGCTACTATCTTAGGTATATTAATATCCATAATATTATGGTGGAATAAATTCATAGATAAAGTAATAGATCCCTATCTAACAGTCTTAAATAGCCTACCTAAAGTAGCCCTAGGACCTATTATAATTATCTGGAGTGGTGCTAATACCAAATCAATAATTATTATGGCCCTATTAATATCTCTAATTATAACTATAATAACTATAAGTAATAGTTTTAAATCTACTGACATTAATAAAATAAATCTCTTAAAATCATTTAAAGCAAGTAAATATCAAATTCTAAAATATCTAATATTACCAAGTAACTATAATACAATTATAAGTACTCTAAAAATAAATATTAGTATGTCTCTAATCGGAGTTATAACGGGAGAATTTTTAGTATCTAAAGAAGGTATAGGCTATTTAATAGTCTATGGTTCTCAAGTCTTTAATTTATCTCTAGTTATATCAGGTATCTTAATACTATTAATAGTATCATATTTAATGTATCTATTTGTAAGTCTAATAGAAAAAATACTAATCAAAAAC
>JAFPMR010000064.1 GCA_017411235.1 Bacilli bacterium
ATGTTGATAAAGTCCTAATGTTAGCAACACCTAACTACTGGGATAAACAAGACTTAGTAGATCTTAAACATCGTGTTAACATGCTAAGATTCTACGAAACTCAAAACTTAATAGTTGATGATGAACACAACAAAGAACCATACACATATCAAGTATTAAGACTACTAAGAAAAGATTATCCAAACGATGAATTATATCTAATCATCGGAGCAGATAACATCATTAACTTAGACAAATGGAAAAACATCGGTGAAATCCTAGAAAACAAAGTAATCGTTGTTAATAGAGACAACATCGATATAGAACAATACTTAGACAAATTTCCAAGAGAACAATTTGTAGTATTACCTAGTTTCCCAAATATAGAAGTTTCTTCTACAGAAATAAGAAATGGTGACTACAAATACTTAAAGAAAGAAGTAAAAGAATATATAGATCAACATCGATTATATAAGTAAGGGGAAATTAAATATGGAAGGATATAAATTAGAAATAAAAAGAGAAGAATTCCTAGGAATGCTTAATGAATACTTCACATTAAAATTAGAAAAACCAATTCAAGTAAAAGAAGAACTTAAAGCAACTACAAACTTCAGAGGAGACGATGAAGTATATGTCAAAATCTACTACGAAGAAACAATTCAGATACTTGGACATACAGCTATAAAAACTACAATTCTAACAAATGATGAAATAAAAGGAATTCTAAATGAATTAATAAACAACGAAGAATACCAAATAGAAAACTTATACTTCAACACACCAATGGTGTGGAAAGGCTATGGTATGGACGAACATCAAGAACCTTCATTTGATGGAGTAACACTAGAAGTAAAAGAAAAACAAAAACAATTAAGAAAGTGATGATATGAAACAATATGAAACAGGAATGTACGGAGGCAAATTCTTACCATTACACAAAGGACATAACTACTGCATAGAAACAGCTTCCAAAGAATGTGAAAAAGTATATGTAATTCTATTCTTTGGTGGAGCAGATGAAGAAAAAATAATGAAAAACAACAAAGAAGAATACTTATCAGTTGAAGAAAGAAAAAAACACGTAATTAATATTTGTAAAAACTATGATAACGCTATACCTACATTTATTGATGTAAGTAAGCTAAGACTACCAAATGGAGAAGAAGACTGGGATGCTGAAACACCATTAGTAAGAGAAGTAGTAGGAGATAAACTAGACGCAGTTTACTCTAGTGAAATATCTTATGATCCTTACTTCAAAAGAGCATACCCAGAAGCTACACACCGTGTAGTTGACTACAAAAGAATTCACTATCCAATTAGTGGAACAAAAATAAGAAATATGAAAAAAGAAAAGGAGAGAAAATTATGGCTCGTTTAAAAAAATTATCATTCAAAGAACAACTAAATAATATCAAAACAAGTTTTAAACAACTTAAATGGTATGAAATCATCATGATAATCATCATGATCATCATTGCAGGAATTGCTGTAGTAGAAGCAATCGTACATCCAGAAACATCTACTAATCCATTATGGTTAACAATTATTAATTTCATTAGTGCAATTTGTGGAATCATGTGTATCTTCTTCTGTGCTAAAGCAAACATTTCTAACTTTATTTTCGCCGTAGTAAACACATTCGTCTATGCTATCTTCCTATGGTATCACAAGATCTATGGAACATTTGCTTTAGAAGTATTATTCTATCAACCAGTAAACTTCATATCTTGGTATATCTGGGCTAAACATAGAGATGAAAAACTAGTAGAAAAAACAAAAGCTAAAAAACTTACAGTATTACAAAATGTCCTAAGTGCAGCAGTAATTATAGCTGGTGGTATTATCTACCATGCAATCCTAGTTAAACTAGGTGGAACTGTAGCATGGTTAGATGCCTTCACATTAAGTATTGGAATCATAGCAGTTATCTTAGAAATGTTAAGATTCAAAGAACAATACTTCTGGTGGATTATTACAGATATCATTGCTGTAGCAATGTACATCATACACTTCGATTTAGTTTACTTAACTAAAAAGAGTATCTATTTAATAATGGCTATCATCGGTATTATTAACTGGACTAAATTACAAAAAGAACGTAATAAAACAAATGAATAAGAGGTGATAAAGATATGTTTGATGAACAAGAAGTAATAGAATTCTTTAATCGAATCATCAATGCACCAAACTTAAATAATCAAGAAATAAAATTAAACGTAACTAAGTTTTATGAATACTTAGCTTTAACAAAAATGTGTGATGAAGAATCACTAGAAAAACTTTCTAAAATAGTAGCATGCATAAATGAAATACTTACTATCAAAAAAACAATGGGACATATAGATATAAACAATCTATTAGTTGAACCAGAAACACCAAAAAAATTAACTAAAAAACCTAGAAACCAAAAACACTATGGACATTATGTATCAAGTAGTTGCGGATCATCTAGTGTAAGTTCAAGTTCTTGTGGAACTACAACTTACTCAAGCCATTGCTAATGGAAACAATCAATCTCTTTGGGCAAGACATAGTAGCAAAAAACGAACTATGTACTACCAATCCTAAAGAACCTCTAGTAGGTAGAGCAAAACTAAGATTATATGTAAAACTTACAGATAACTGTAATGCCCATTGTTTATTCTGTGCTAATGCTAATAGTTGTGATTACGGAAACATAGATTTAAATAAACTAGAATACGTAATCAGATATCTAGTATCTATAGATAGATTACATAGCATATCATTTACTGGTGGAGAACCATTATTAGAATATAAAAAACTATTTCAATTATTAGATTTAATTTATTCTATAGATCCTAGTATTGAAGTACAAATATCTACTAACGGAATTAACTTACTTAAACTGTTAGAATATCCAGATATAAATAATTTAGAAAGTATTCATATCTCTAGACATCACTATGATGACGAAGTTAACAATCAGATATTTAGATCAGATAAAGTAGCTACTGCCAAAGATATAACTGCTTTCCAAGATCATTTAGAAGACAAAAAAATTGTTAACATCAATACCTTAGTAATGAAAGATTATATATCTAACTTAAGAGAAATAAAAAACATGTTGGATCATGTCGGAGAATTAGGAGTCTATAAAACAGGATTCGTATCTTTAATGAAATGTAATCCTTATGCTGAAGAGCAATTCATTAATTTTAATGATATCTTCAATCATTTAGATGAATCATTCTTCAAAGGACATCATTTCTATAGTAGAGAATACTGTGAATGTGTAGATGGTATTTACTTATCTAGATACAACAAACTAGTTGAATACTATGCACGTATGGTAAAAGATTGTTCTTGTCCATATACAAATCAACTAGTATATACAACCGATAACCAAGTAACAGCAGGTTTTGGTAAAAGATTACTATATAAATAGGAGGTGAAAAAATGAATTTTAAAGTATTTGCAAGTTCTGAAGGTAACGTATGGAAATATGTATTTACCAAAGAAGATATGGTAGCAGAATCAGTTCTTTATAGATATAACACTTTTTATGATAGAACTGTAATTTGCTGCTCAGTAATGAGTGGCTGTCCAGTAGGTTGTACCTTCTGTGGAACAGGTTCTAAATTTGTTAGAAATCTAACCTCTCAAGAAATAGTAGAACAACTCGATACAGTATTAGAAGACAAAGGATTAATTAAAGATATAAATGAAAAATGCAAAAAGTTACAATTTATGTTCATGAGTATGGGAGAACCAATGTTAAATTGGGATGAAGTAGAAAAAGCTATCATTATCTTAAATAAAAAATACCCTAATGCTGACTTATTACTATCAACAGTAGGAATCAACAATGATAATACTATTAACAAAATAATAAAACTATCAAAGAAAATAGAAAAAATAGGTCTTCAATTCTCTATTCATAAATCAACAGATGAAGAAAGAAATAAACTAATTCCTTTTAAAAATAAATTAGATTTAAAACATATTAGAGACTTAGGTATTATCTGGTGGAAAGAAACAAATCGTCATCCATTCTTAAATTATTGTGTAGATGGAACTAATAATAAAGAACAAGACTTCATTAACTTAACAACATTATTTTCTCCAGTTGTATTCAATTTAACATTTAGTGTAGTTTGTTCAAGTGATGAAAACATGAAAGACAAATCGTTTAGAGAACTAGATACAATTAAAGCATTTCAAAATAAATTTTTAGAACAAGGATATAACGTTCGTACCTTTGATCCAGCCGGCCAAGATGATATCGGCGGCGGTTGTGGACAATTATGGTACGTACAAAAGTGGTTAAAAGAACATACAAAGTAGGCGATAATATGAAAACATTTAGAAAAATAGTAAAAAAACTTATTAAAGAAAAATTAACAATAGCAACCATGGAATCATGTACAGGTGGTGGTGTAGCTAATGCCATTACTTGTATAGAAGGAGCATCAGAAGTATTAAAATTCTCTGCTGTAACTTATTCAAATGAATATAAAATAAAAATGGGAGTTAATAAAAAAACAATAGACAAATATTCAGTCTATTCTATAGAAACAGCTCATGAAATGGCTTATAACATAGCTAAATTTGCTAATGCTGAGATTGGTATAGGTATCACAGGAAAGCTTAATAGAGCTGATGAAAACAATCACTATGGAAAAGACAATGAAGTATTCTTTTCAATCTACTATAACAACAAATACTATGACACTAGCATAATAGTAGATAAGAAAACAAGAAGAAAAAACAAAGACATATTAATAGAATTAATAATAGATCGATTAGAAGAATTACTTTGGGATGAATAAACTGCTATGATATAATTGTAAT
>JAFPMR010000065.1 GCA_017411235.1 Bacilli bacterium
AATAATTTCATCTTTACTTAATTCTTTCTTAATAGTTTCACTAATGTTATTTATTAATTCCTTTTGATATTCGGAAATATTAGTATCGTTACCTATAATATCTTCAATTCTCTTATTAACATTTGTAACATAATCATTAACTAAACCATTAACATAATCTTTATTATTTAATGAACTTATTACTTGATTACTTATATTATTACCAATTTGTTCACTAGATTTATTAAGTTTATTCTTGATACCATTAATAGTATCATTTTGAACTTCAGATGCTATTGCAGCTGCTTGCTCAAAAGTAACGTTATATTTTTTAGCAAGTCCATCTATATAAGCATATTGTTCTTCAGGAGTCATATCATTTGTAATAGTTGAACTTAAACCATTAATAGTATTCATAGTAACTTTATTAATTTCTTTACTTAACTCTTTATTTAATTCATCTCTAAATACTGTAGTTAATTCTTTTAAAGATTCATCACTTAATAAAGCATTTAATAAATCACTACCAATTATCTTACTTACAATATCGTCTACTTTAATATTCTTAATTGCTTTTTCAAGTTCACCATTAATAACATCTTTAGTATTCTGGATTGAATAATCTACAACAGATTTTTCAATATCTTCTCTATGATTTTTAATAGCTTCTTCAGTTTCTTCAATAACTAATTTTTCTAATACAGGAATAATATCTTGCATATTATTTTGAATTATTTTAGTAATTTCCTTCTTTAAAGAATTCTTATCCATATTACGATAATTAAAGTATGTACTAGTAATTTTATTAGTAGCATTATATAGTTCATTAGTACCATTTGCAATCATACTAGAACCATCTTTTAATTTAGAAGAAGCATCTACTAATTTATCCATATTATCTTGTAATAAACCGATACTACTATATAAATCTTTTACATTATTTAAAATGTCTAAATCATTATCTTCTAAAATCTTAGAAGTAGCTACAGAATAAATAGAGTTTAATTCAAAATACTCAGTATCATAACTAATTTCAACTTTATCTAAATCTTTTAATTCTTCAATATTTAAACTTTCATATAAACCAGGACTAGAAATAGCTACAATAACAGAAGTGACACCATTATCAATAACACGACCATTAGTTACTTTAATATTCTTATTATCAGTATTTGATAAAAGAGAAGTAGTAGCAACAACAAATGGTGTATATAAAGTCTCAATCTTACCATTAACTGGTACATAATTAACTTTATTATTTTTATAATTTAATACTATTCTTACTTTACCAGCTTTTCCTAACATATCATTAACAGACATTTCTTCGTCATTTAAATAATACTTAACATTCATTTCTATAGGTAAGTTTTCGCTTGTATTTCCTTCATAGTAAATATCATTTCCTTTAGCTTCCCAAACTAATTTATCACCATCTTTAGTATATGTTTCATCACCATTAATATTATTAATATTATTTAAATGACTTCTATCAATGATTTCCATACTACCATTATCATTTAAGTGTTCAGAAACAGTAACACTATTAGTACTACCATTACTATTTAATTTAGCATATATTGTTTCATCTTTACTTAAAGCCCATACAGGAGTAGCTTCAAAAGTTAAACTTAATACTAAACTCCATGTAACTAATTTATTAAATATTCTCTTCATGCTTAATCATTCCTTTCTTAAATCCAATTGTTGTTTTAACAATTAATTTATCAAATACAAGCAGAATACTTGGTATTACAAACATAACTACCAACATACTAACAATTGCTCCTCTAGCTAATAGCAAACATAGAGAACCAATCATATCTATTTTAGATACTGCATAAACACCACCAGTAGCAGCAAAGAAGCACATTGCACTAACAAATATTGACGATACTGATGATGATATAGCATTACCAACAGCTTCTTTTTTATCTTTTCCTTCTTTACGTTCTTCCAAATACTTAGTAGTCATAAGTATTGCGTAATCAATAGTAGCGCCTAGTTGAATAGTACCTATAACAACCGATGCTATAAATGGAATACTAGTATCCAACCAATAAGGAACACCCATGTTAATAAATATTGCAAACTCAATACCTATAACTAAAAGAACAGGTAAACTAATTGACTTTAATACAAAGAACATAATTAAGAATATTGCACCAATAGAAACGATATTAACGTTCTTTAAATCTATCGAAGTAATTTCTACTAAATCATTCATTAAAGGTCCTTCACCAGCTACAATAGCTGTATTATCATATTTTTTAACTATCTTATTAATCTTAACTATCTGATCAT
>JAFPMR010000066.1 GCA_017411235.1 Bacilli bacterium
TAATGTAGGTATATAATTATAGTATATACAAATATTATATAGAGAAAGAGGTAAAAAATGATACTAAATAAACCAAATAAACCCATACCTAATAATAAAACTAATAGTAAAACTAATAAATCTAAAATAACTCCAATAGTAAGATTATCTGGAAATAAAGTTAATTTATGTGTATTAAGAACTGATGATGAAGCTATCGAAACTTATACACGGTGGATGAATGATGAATCCATTAATATGTGGATAGGTAATCATATTGGAGTTTTTAATATTAATGATGAAAAGAAATGGGCTGAAAGAGAAAGAAAAGATTGGGAGCTTAACTTTAATATTGTAGAAAAAGACACAAATAAACTTATAGGTAATTGTTCTTTATCTTATAATAAAATTACTGCTTATTTAGGAATATGTATTGGAGAAGAAAGTGGTAGAGATAAAGGATATGGTACAGAAGTTATTAATTTATTAATAAAATATGCTTTTAATCAATTAAATATGCATAGAGTTGAACTTTGTGTAAATGGTAATAATAGTAGAGCAATAAAATGTTATGAAAAAAATGGTTTTAAGGAATGTGGTAGATTTCACGAATCAGAATATTATAATGGACAATATTGTGATATTGTGTGTATGGAAATACTAAAAACAGATTGGAAAAACTAACTAAAGGAGATAATTATGACAATTAAAGAAATGAGAGAAAAAACAGGACTTTCTCAGGCGAAATTTGCTAAAATCCTTGAAATACCCACTATAAATATTTCAAGATGGGAACAAGGAGTAGCAGAACCACCTGAATATGTAAAGAAACTAATTGAAAAAGAATTAAAACATATAGGTTTATTATAAAAGGGGGTATTTATTATGATGTTTCCAGAATGTAGAAATGATAATTATTATAATGAGGATTTTTTAACTAAAACTGATAAAGACTTTGTTAGCGGTTTTGATTGGGCTACTGAAATGGCAGTAGATAATTTTTTTGATAATAATTTTGATAGTGATATGCCTATAGAAGAAGATGGTGAATTATCTATTATGTTAAATAAAGAATTACCTGATTATCTTAAAGAAAAGTATGAAATGGAATTTGCTTTTGGTGATAGAGATAATGAGGAAAGAGAAATTAAAACATATGCAGATTTACTTCGTATGAAACTATTAGAATGGATAGAAATGGAAAGAAATGAACTTATTACTTCTATGATAGATAATATGGATGAAGATATTTATAATGCTATTCGTAATAAAGTCTTAAAGGAAAATCAAGAAAAAGATAATCCTAAAGAATATTATGATAGTAGAAAACATATCATTACAGGTAAAAAGGAACAATAATATGAAAAAAATAACATCTGATAAATATATGCTAAATTTAAGGGAAGATGGTCTTATACCTATTGGAATTGATTCTAAAAATGATGTAATATATTATAATTATCTTGAAAATCAAAATTTACTAATTAGTGGATTTACAGGAACTGGAAAAACCATTTTTTGTAAAAATATTATTAAACAATTGATTGCTAAACAAGATGAATGTTTTTCTCAATATAAAGATATATATTTATATATGTTAGACCTAAATCATTTTGATTATCATAAAAAAAGATATTTATTTAATCAATATATTACAAATGAAAATGATATAAACCTTACGTTATTTAGTGAGATAGAAAATATAGCTAAACAAAAAATAATTGAAAAGAAACAACAAGATAAAGTAGATTTTGTAATTACTAAAAAACCTAATATATTTATATTTATTGATGATTTAGGTTGTTTAGACATAAAATATTTAGATAAATTCATTGATTTAAGTAAAAAATATAGTAATATACATCTTATATGTTGTACTCAAACATATACAGATGAAATTAAACCTTTAGCTGATATATCAACTCCAGTACATTTTTTTGCTAGTTTATCAGAAATAGATTATGCTAATGAATATAATATATTTGGTAAACCAATAACATATGATAAAATTGATATACAATTAAAAAATAATTGTAAAGGTGTTGGATTTATAAAGCAAGGCTATAAAATCCGTAAATTTATAAAGCAAGGCTATAAAATCATTAATTTTAAAAGTTTTTATTAAGAAAGGAAATTAAAATGGCAGAACAAACAAACTTATACACAGAAGATAGTATTGTAACAGAAACTTCGAGAGAGTTTACAAGACGAGTACCAAGTACATATTTAGGTTCAAGTAAAAAGAATACTAATCTTATTAAAGAAATATTTGCAAATGCTGTAGATGAACATAAGATAGGACACGGTAATATAATTGATGTTACAGTAGATACATCTAAAAATCAATATATTATTGAAGATAATGGACAAGGATTTATTGTTAATGGTGGTATTGATGAAGATGGAGAAACAATACTACAAAGGTCATTTGATAAATTAAATACTTCTGGTAAAACATCAGAAGATGGTGTTTATGAAGGAACTGCCCTTGGTCTTAATGGAATTGGTGCTAAACTAACAAATTGGTTATCAAAAGAATTAACTGTTACTACATATAGAGATGGACAATTTGAAACTATATGGTTTGAAGATGGATTATTTAAGAAAAGAAAAGTAGGTAAAGCTAATCATCAAAGTGGTACTATTGTAGAATGGCATCCAGATGAACAATTTTTTGCTGAAAATATACCTGATGTAGAAGGATTAAATAAACATTTTGAAATAATTAGTGCTTTATGCCCACAATTAACTATTAATTTTACATATAATGGTAAAACTAAAACATTTAATGAACCTGAGGGTATAAATGCTTATGTAGGTAGAAAAATTGAACATAAAGAAATATTTAAAAATAGATTTCTTATGGAAAGAAGTATTGGTAAAGATTCAATAAATATATGTATTACTTATACAAAGGATTATTCTGAAAATATAGAAGCATATGTTAATTTAGGACAAACTACTGATGGTGAACATATTAAAATATTCCATACTTCTTTTGTTAAAGCTGTTAATAGATATGCAAATGATACAGGTTTATTAAAGAAAAATGATAAAAACTTTACTAATGCTGAAATTAGTGAAGGTTTATATGTAGTATGTAATATAACAACTACTACAGCAAAATATGATGCACAAAATAAATCAAGAATTGATGATATTGATGGTAAGATAATTACATCAGTAATTGGTGGAGATTTTGCTACTTGGTTAATGAATAATCCAGATGATGCTAAACTTATTGTAGAAAAAGCACTTACTGCTAGAAAAGCAAGAGAAGCAGCCCAAAAAGCTAAAGAAAAAATTAGAGATGCTGGAAATGTAAATAAAAAGTCTATTTTTGTAGATTTACCATCAAAATTATCTGATGCTTATCCTAAAAATAAAAGAGATAGAAGTAATTGTGAATTATATATAACTGAGGGTGATAGTGCTGCAAGTTCTATAAATGCTGTTAAAAATAGTGAATTTCAGGCTTGTTTTCCGATTAGAGGTAAAGTATTAAATTGTCAAAAAGCAACACCTGATAAAGTATATGCAAATGCTGAAATTTCTAATATAACTAAAGCATTAGGATTAGATATTGATAAAGCATCTGGAAAACTTATATTTGATGAAAATAAAATAAGATATAATAAAATTATATTTGCCACAGATGAAGATGCAGATGGATATGATATATCATTATTATTACTTACAGTATTTAATTGGTTATGTCCTGAACTTATAGAAAAAGGTTATATTTATAGAGTACACGGTGCTTTATTTAAGGCTACATTTAATGATGGAACATATATTACTTTCCAAACTGATGCTGAACTTGAAAAATTTAAGAAAACTAATAAAAAACCATATAAATTAACAAGAGCAAAAGGTTTAGGAGAATTAACATCAGATGAAACTTATGAACAATTAGTTAATCCAGCTACAAGAGATTTAAGACGACTTATTGTAAATGATGTTAATGAATTTAATAAATATTTAGAAATATTTGAAGGAAATGATGTAACACCTCGTAAAGAATACTTAGAAGAACATTCAAAGGATTATGATGAATAATATAGCAATATTAATTCCTTGTTTAAATGAGGAACAAACAATTAAATCAGTAATAGATGGATTTAAACCATATAATGTAAATATATATGTATATGATAATAATTCTACAGATAATACATCACAAATTGCCAAAGAATGTGGGGTAAATGTTGGATTTACCTCACAAAAAGGCAAAGGTAATGTAGTTAGACAAATGTTTAATGAAATTGATGCTGATATATATGTTCTTATTGATGGAGATAATACATATTTTGCTGATGATTTTCCTAAAATGTTAGATAAATATAATCAAACTAATTGTGATATGTTAGTAGGTGATAGACTTTCATCTACATATTTTATAGAAAATAAGAAGATATTACATAATATAGGAAATAAATTAGTAAAATGGTTAATCAATCATAAATATAAAACTAATATATCAGATATTATGTCAGGATATAGAATATTATCTAAAAAATTTGTACAAAATATAGATATTCAATCTAATGAATTTGAGATTGAAACAGAAATGACTATATTTGCACTTAAAAATAATTATCATATAGAAAGTATTCCTATTCAATATAAAGATAGACCTAATGGAAGTATTTCTAAAATAAATACTATAAAAGATGGATTTAAAATAATAAAATATATTATACAAAAAGGTTAGAAAGGAAAATTATATGTTTATATTTGATTTTGATGGAGTTATTACAGAACCTACATTTTCTGGAGAAGATGGCA
>JAFPMR010000067.1 GCA_017411235.1 Bacilli bacterium
AACTAACTTCACCTGTAGCATTATATCTTGGTAATGCTGTCCAAGTATAAGTCCATGTATTGCCTTCTTTAACAACAGCTGGTGTTGAAGTAACTACTTCACCATCACCTTTTAATGTTAATGCAAGAGCTTCAGGTCTAATACCATCTTGGTTATCTCCATCTACCCATGTCTTAGTAACTGTAACATCAGTTAATCTATATTCATTAGTAAATGAAATACTATAAGGAGTATTGAAATGTTCAATTTTACCTTCTACTAATTTCTTAGTATTATCTTTAACACCTAAGCCTTCAACTTTATTGAAGATGAATCCATTAGGCATCTTAGTTTCTTCAATTGAATAAGTAGAACCTGTAGGAAGGTTAAGAATACGTAAATTCCATCCAGCCTCTAATTCAACAGTAAATTCTGTTCCACTTGGAACTTTATAATATCCTTCATTATTAGCAACAGTTGCTGATGTTTCAACATCAAGTACTGTAGTTTTATTAACTGTATCATATACAGAGAACCAAACTTCTTTATCATCTTCATTTAATTCAGCCATGCTATTTGTAACTTTAACAGTATATTCGAATTTAGCATGTTCTGGAATATGTTCTCCAGTAACTTGTTTATTAAACTCTAAATAACTACGACGATTATTTGTAGCAACTAATTCTTGAATAGTATTATCAACATAGTAAGCTACACCATTAATTCTATAATATTCTTTACCATCAACTGTTTCATGATCACTACTTAATGTAGTACCTTCGTCTTTAATTAATACTGTTAATGCATTATTAATTAACATTGGACGAACTACTTGAGAATCAAGTTCCCAATGATATGGAAGACTTTCTTCTTCATTAATTGGTTCTGCTAATGAATAATCATGTCCAGTTTCTAAAATTGTAACTTTGTTGTTAGCATATTTCATAATACCAACAGCAATTTCAGTATGGTTCTTCCATTTTAATAGTTCATTAACTACAACTTCATCAACCTTAGTACCATCTTTAAATACTTCTAAAGTCATACCAGCAGTTGGTATATCTCTTGAGTCTAGAGCATTTGCCCATTTCTTTTCAATATTCAATCTATAAGATTCAGTAGCAACCTTTGGAGGATTAACATATAATCCAGTTTGAGGTCCATTATCAGTTCTAGTATCAGTATACTTGATACTTGCAACTGTATTAGTTGCTAAATCATATTCACCATTTTCACCCTTAACTAAATATTGTTGAACATTTTCGTCAAGGTTTTCATATTTAACATTTCCGTTTTTTAAATCAGCAATTAAGTCTAAAGTATATTGGCTAGGCCATACATTAAATGTAACTTTATAAACAACACCATTATCAAGTACACCAGAACCTAGGTTCCAAACAACTTCGCCTTTATCATTCAATTCAGCTTCAGGAGCATCATCCCAAACGCTACCATTTTTATAATATTCAAATGAACTAGTATCAACTGTTAATAGATGAGCAACTCCTGTACTTGTAGTTACATTAGCAGTTGTTCCATCATTAATTTCAACAGCGCCATATCCAGCCTTTTCAATATCAGAAGTAATACTTGCGAATGCACCATTCAATGCAGTAGTATCACCAGCATCAAAGTAATTTGCTGCAGGTGCACCACTATCTGCAACTAGTGATTGCATTCTATCTACACGGCCATAAATACCAATTGCATAGAAATTATATTTTAAATTTGAAACTATATATTTAGCATCGTCTTTGGCAGCATCATATGAATAAGTAATATTTGGTTCTTCAGATACACCAGTACCATAAATACCATTTGAATATTTATCTCCATGACCAGCATTTGTTACATAGAATGTTGGGTTACCATCAGATGCAAAGATAACATATGTAGGATCATTATCATTAAAGTTAACGTTTGCTACTTTCTTTAAAGCATCTTCCCAGTTAGTACCACCATCTGCATTTAATTTATTTACTGCGTTTGAGAAA
>JAFPMR010000068.1 GCA_017411235.1 Bacilli bacterium
AATACTAACTACTGGTGAAGCTATAGATGAAGGAATACTTGGAACAGGTGTTGAAGATTCAATTCTTTCAACTGTTGGAGCAATAGCTCCTACTGTAACAGGCTCTGTAGGTTGTGCAGGCGCTTCAGTAGCAGGTGAAGTTGGTTCTGCAACTGGTGCAGGTGCAACTGGTGCAACTGGCGTTGGAGCAGGTTCTGCAGGAGCCGCTGGTGCAGCTGGTGCAGGCGCAGGCTCTACTGGAGCTTGAGGTGCTTCAGCTACTGGAGCTGGAGCTACTGCTACATTTTGTTCTTCTAATATATTAGTACCACAAATAGGACAATTACTTACTCCTTCTTGTAGTGGATTACCGCATTTTGGACAATTATTCATGATATCACTCCTATTGTTCTATTCATAATATAACATATTTTATGGTAAAATGCCATATAAATATTTTTATCTTTTCTCTTTATCTTTTTTCTTATTATGATATAATTATAGATAGTAAAGAGGTGTTTTAATATGGCAAAAAATCAAACCAATGATGAAACCAATAATGTACATATTGAACAAGTAGATCCTCGTACTGAATTAAACGATTTAGAAAAGACTGCAATACTGCAGTTTAGAATAGATAAAGCAGAAGAAGAACTTTCTAAAACTCAGCAGTTCAAAATAATGAACAAGAAGAAAAAGCATAATGATATTGACTTACCTTCTCTTAAAGGCGAAAAGAAAGATGACTTAGAGCTGCCTGTCTTAAAGAATACCCTTTTAGATACTATTAAGATTAAGATTAGTGATTTAAGGGAAAACGTTGATAAAAAGTATGAAGAGGTAAAAGAAGATAAGAAAACTCAACAAGTTACTGAAAAACCAGTAAAGAAATCTTTATATGATACAGTTATTATTAAGTTAGATGACATTATCAATAAAAAGTCAGCATTAAAGTCTTATGCTTCTAAGAAAGTTACTAATATAGAAAAGACTCCAGTTGTCGAAAAGAGATTTCATTTATTTAAACCTCGTGATATTACTAAAATGAAGAAGTTTAAAATAAATGTTGAAAGTGAAGAATTTGGTCGTCAATTATATAACTTAAATAGAATTGCTTTAAGAAATCTTGGTTTAAGTAGACCTTCTACTGTTAGAAAGTATTCTACAGTTAATAAACTTAGTAAGATTGAAAAAGTTCATATCAGTAAGCATAACTATTTAAGATATCAACAAAAATTAAATAAGTTTGCAATTAATAAGTTGTATTACAAATTAGCTCCTAAAGAGAGCAAGAAATATAAATTATATAAAACTAGTGTTATTTTATCTAGTATAGTATTCTTCATTACTAGTGCAATTATTATTAACTGGTTTATTCAAGGTATTTCAGTTAATGAATTAAGTAATGCTTTAGTAGAAGAAACACCTATTGTAGAAGTTGCGGATGCTGGTGAAGTTTTAGTTGAAGCTCCAGTTGAACCGGTTGAGGAAGCACCAGCACCTGAAAAGAATAAGGAATACAGTGATAAGAATACACTTTATTGGAAATACTTAAATACTCCATTGTCTTCAGTTGATTTTAATGATTTATTAAAACAAAACAGTGATACTGTAGCATGGATTATTGTTAAGAATACTAATGTTAATTATCCAGTTGTTCAAACAACTAATAATGATTATTACTTACACCACTCTTTCAATAGAAAGACGAATGGTGCTGGTTGGGTATTTGCAGATTTTAGAGATAATTTTAATGACTTTAATCAAAACATGGTTATATATGCACATGGTCGTAAAGATAAAGTTATGTTTGGTTCTCTAACAAATACTTTAAAACCTAGTTGGTATAAGAATGGTGATAATCAAATCATTCAATTATCTACTTTAAAATATAATACTATGTGGCAAATATTTAGTATTTATAAAGTAGAAGCAGAATCTTATTACATTACTACTGACTTTGGTAGTAAGGAATCTTATGCAGCATTTATTCAAAAAATGAAAGAAAGAAGCATTTATGATTTTGGTATAGATGTTACTACTGATGATAAGATACTTACTCTATCTACTTGTTATAACGATAATGGTATTAGATTAGTAGTTCAAGCTAAGTTAGTTAAGATTCAAGAAAGAAAATAAAAAGATACTCGATTGAGTATCTTTTTTTTATGATAAACCAACTATTTTATTATCTTCTATATAGATATGTTCGTAATTAGGTACTTTAGGTAATCCAGGCATTGTAATGATATTTCCTAGATATACTGTTATAAAACCTGCACCATTATATAATTTAACGTCTTTAATAGTACATTCATAATCTTTTGGATATCCTAATTTTTTTGGATCATCAGAGATAGAATATTGAGTCTTAGCTACAACTATAGGTTGTTTATCTAAGTTATTATTCTTAATATCTTCTATTTTCTTTTTAGCTTTATCTGAGTAGATAATTGTACCTGCTTTATAAATGTCTTTTACTACTTTATTTATTTTATCTTCTATAGAATCAGTTTCTTTATATAGTTGTTTTCTTTCATATTTTTTATTTGTTAATTCAACTACTTTATCAGCTAGTTCAATAGCTCCTCTACCACCATTTAAGAAAGCAGTAGATGTTGCGAATTCAAATCCTTCATTTGTAACGAATTCTTTTACTTCTTTGATTTCTTTAGTTGTATCAGTAGCAAATTTATTTAAAGCTACAACTATATTAGTATGAAGATTTTTTAAAATATTTAAATGAGCTTTTAGATTTTGTAAGCCATTAGTTAGATTATCTTCACCATTGTATTTTAATCCTCTAATAGTAGTTACTAATACCACGGCATCAGGATAAATATTATTCTGACGGCATTTAATGTCAAAGAACTTTAAAGCTCCTAAGTCAGAACCAAATCCTGCTTCTGTTACTGTATAGTCAGCAATTTTTCTTGCAGTATTAGTTGCAATAATACTATTGCAACCATGTGCTATATTAGCAAATGGTCCACCATGGATTATTACTGGATTATGTTCTAGTGTTTGAACTAGGTTTGGTTTAATAGCTTCTTTTAGTAATACTAGCATTGATCCAGTTACTTTTAATTCTTTGGCAAATACTGGTTTATTATCTTTGGTATAACCTATTAGGATATTGTCTAATCTTCTTTTTAAATCATTAATATCTTTAGCTAGACAGAAGATAGCCATGATTTCAGAAGCTGCTGTTATATCAAATTTTTCTTTTCTTGAATAATCTTTAGAATTAATAGTTATGTCTTTTAATGCACGATCATTAACATCTTGGCATCTATTAAATACAATGTTATTTTCATCTAGATTTAATTCATTTCCTTGATAGATATGATTATCAATTGCAGCACATAATAAATTATTAGCTGCTGTTATAGCATGGAAATCACCCGTAAAGTGAAGATTTATTTCTTCCATTGGTAATACTTGTGAGTATCCACCACCTGTTGCTCCACCTTTAATACCAAATACTGGTCCTAGTGATGGTTCTCTTAAAGCTGCAATTGCTTTTAATCCCTTTTTACATAAGGCATCTAATAAACCAATAGATACTGTTGTTTTACCTTCACCAAATGGTGTTGGAGATGTTGCAGTAACTAATATTAATTTACCAGGTTTTCCTTCTATTTTATCGACATTTATTTTTCCTTTATAATCACCATAGTATTCTACGGCATCTTTAATACCTAATTTATTTGCTATACTAGATATCTTTTTCATTTTGGTTTGTTGTGCAATTTCAATATCTGATAACATTTCTCATCACCCGGACATAGTATACCACAAGTTGAGTATTTTACTATAATAAATCGATTAAAAGAGTTATAATACTAGTATAGAGTGTGATAGTATGAGAAAGTTAGTAATTAAAAATTGGATAATTATATTTGTTTTATTAGCTGTATGCTGTGCTGCCATTATGGGGCTTTACTATATAGCATTTAATCATGAAATAAAGTTTGATTTTAAGAGTAAGCGAACAGAAATAAATAATAAAGAGTATAAAATGGAAATAGAAATTCCAGTTTATACTAGTAATAAGATGAATAAAGAAGTAGATATCTTAGTTGATAGTAAAAAGAAAGCATTTTCACAAAATGCTAATGAACGAATGAATCTTATGAAGATGAGTTATTCTTATACTATTTATAATGATACTATTTACTCTTTTCATTATAAATCTCTATATTACGAAGATGAAACAGTAGTTAATCAAGAAGATAATTTTAAATACTATGACAGTAAGAAAAATGTTGAATTAAAAATTGATGATTTAGTTGAAAGAAATGATGAATACTATAGTAAGTTAAAATATGTAGTTAGTAAACAAAAGTTAGATGTTGAAATACTAGATCAATACTATGACTATATTATATTTAGTGAAGATAAAATATATTTGATAATACCTAATGAAGGTAGATACATTAATGTACCTATTGAATATGTTGAATTAAAGAAATTTTTAAATAGTGATTATTTTAGTATTGAAGGAGAATATGAAGCTCCTCCAGTTGAAGAAGTAAAAGAAGAACCAAAGAAGGAAGAAACTAAGAAGACAGAAACTAAGAAAACAGAGACTAAAACAGAAACTAAGAAAGAGACTCCTAAACCTAAAGAAGAATTAAAAAGTGATAATGATGGTAGCCAAGATAAAATAGTACCAGTTGTTAGAGATGCTGCTTACTTTGAAGGTAAGAAGTTAATAGCTTTTACATTTGATGATGGACCTGCTGGTGCAAATACAACTAAGTTACTTGATGCTTTAAAAGCTCGTAATTATAGAGCAACATTCTTTATGGTTGGTAATAGAGTTAAAAAACAAAGTGCTTTAGTATTAAGGATGAAAAATGAAGGTCATTCTATTGGTCAACATTCCTACTCTCATGCTAATTTAAAGAAATTAAGTCAGAGTGATCCTAATAAAGCTAAAAATGAAATTTATTTAGCTAATGATGCTATTAAAGAAATAATTGGAGAAAATCCAAGATATATAAGGCCTCCATATGGAGCTTATAATTCAGATGTTTTAAGTTATGCTGATATGGTATTTGTTAACTGGAGTATTGATCCTCTAGATTGGAAATATCGTAATGCTGATACAGTTTATAAGAATATTATCAGTAAAGCTTATGATGGAGCTATTGTACTAGTTCATGATATTCACCCTACTTCTGTAGATGGTGCGATTAGAGCAATGGATTATTTAGCAAAACAAGGTTATGCTATTGTATCTTTAGATGAGATGATTCAATTAAGAGGTGTTACTCCACAAACTCATCATTTATATAATAGTTTTAAGAAATAAAAAAAGGAATTAAATTCCTTTTTTATTTTTTTAAATATTGGATACGATAACCTGTATAATCTTTATGACAAGCTTTACCAGTAGTTACGAATCTTGAACTACTTTGATCCATTCTTTCTATTTGAGCATCCCAACTATCTAAGATTAATAAATCTGTAGCTTTTAGAGATTGAGCATTTGAAACACTACTCTTGAAACCGATTACAGTTACGAAGTGTCTACTTGTTCCTTCTTTGTTTCCATTTACTTGTAAGATTACTGGACGTCCTGCAGATACTTCTTGATAGATTACATTTAATACTTGTTGTAAGTCATCATTTATATATGTTGAGAAGTTCCCAGCACCAGTATAGTCGTGGCCATTTTCACCATTATATGATGTATTACCAGTAAACATCCCCCAAGCATGAGTATATGAGAATCCTAAACAATAACCACCATAGCGATCAGAGTTTGATCCTTGATATGTTCCATTTTTTCTCATAGCACTTGCGAAATTAGTAACGTTAACTTTTGTATTAACTACAGTAAACTGACCATTTAAGATATTTAATGTTACTGTACCATTACCAGTTCCGCCGCCTTCATAGGTTCCTTGTTGACCAGTTCCAGTTGAACCAGAACTTGGAGGGGCTGCTTCTCCTGGATTTCCTGACGTATCTTGTTTTTTTGGTCTTTCAAAACAATAACCATTTTCGTATTTGCCGCCTTTATTTTGACAGTCAGCTACTTTAGATACTCTATCTTTTTCTACTTCAGCATTTTGGATTGCTGTTAAGTATTTTATCATCTGATCTTCTTTTAAGAAGCTTTTTGATTTTTCGAGTTCTTTTTTTCCTTCTTCAATATTTTCAGCAGTTGGATTATTAGTCATCTTTTCAATTATGATAGCAATATCTTGGATTTTTTCATAATACTCTATTTCTTCTTCTGTTACTCTAGCAGTACATTCTTTGAATTCATATAAAGTATTTTCACCAGTTAAAGATATTGCGTAAGGAATAATAGTTGGTAAGAAACCAACAACTAAACCTGCTATTATTTTTCTTACACCTACTACAAATGTTTCTTTTAAATCCTCTTCTTTACCACTTGTTATAGATTTAAATAATTTAACAATTGTTGTAATTATTATGATAATTGGAACCATAATGCAAACTATTTTAAACATATGTTTTAAAATAAGCATTACTCTTAAAAATGAAGGTATTTCACAGATATTGGAAAAATTCATTAATATCTCCCCTTTATTTATATTCTTATTATACTACACTTCCAATGGATTGTTGTCTATTTCAATATTGACCTTATTGTTAAGTGCATATATTTTGTCTAGTTCTTTTAGAACTGGAAATAGTTTGTCGTCTTTCTTATATTTTATTAGAATTTGAAAACGATAGATGTTATTCATTTTAAAGACATTTGCTGTTGTTGGTCCGAGGATTATAGTTCCCTTCTCTAAATTCTTTAATAAATAGTTTTTTACTTTAGTTATTTCTTTAGATGCTAAATCATAATCTTTTGATGCTATTTTTATACTCGTTAAGAAATAGTATGGTGGATAATCTAGTTTATGACGATTCTCCATTTCATATTTATAGAATTTTAGGTAATCGTTTTCTTTAACGCAAGCTAAAGTAAAGTTATCTGGATTGAATGTTTGAATGATTACTTCTCCAGGTATTTCACTTCTTCCTGCTCGACCTGATACTTGGTTAAGTAAGGAGAAGGTTCTTTCACCGCTTCTAAAATCAGGTATATTTAGTGTTGCATCGGCATTAATAACACCTACTAGTGTTACTAATGGGAAGTCTAATCCTTTAGATATCATTTGTGTACCTAATAAGATATCGTATTCATGATTTTTGAAACGATTTATGATGTCTTCGTGAGAACCTTTTTTTCTAGTAGTATCAGCATCCATTCTAATTATTCTAGCTTCTGGATATTCTTTAATTAATTCTTGTTCTAGTTTTTCAGTTCCTGTTCCGTAATCAGATAAAGCTTTTTCATGACATTCTGGACATAGTTCTTCTTTAAATACTGTGTATCCACAATAATGGCATCTTAGATTGTTAGATGATTTATGATATGTAAGTGTAATATCGCAGTTAGGGCATTTATAGGTATAACCACATGATTTACAAGATATTACTGTTGAGTAACCTCTTCTGTTTAATAAGAGAATTGTTTGTTCTTGTTTTATTAATCTATCTGCTATTTTAAGTTTTAATTTTTCTGATAGAATAACATTTCTTTTTTTCATTTCATCAGCCATATCGACAATATGTACTGTAGGTAGTGTTGATTTGCCAACTCTATTTGGCATAGAAATATAAGTATATACTCCTTTTTGTGCTCTTGCCATTGTTTCTAGAGATGGTGTTGCACTGCCTAAGATTAATGGACAGTTGTTATAATGTGAACGATATTTAGCCATATCTATAGCATGATATCTAGGATTTGTATCTTGTTTAAAGGTATCTGAGTGCTCTTCATCGATGATTATAATTCCTAAGTTATTTAAAGGAGTAAAGATAGCACTTCTAGTACCAACTACAATACTTACTTCGTCTCTTAAGATTTTTAAGTATTCATCATATTTTTCACCATCAGATAAAGCACTATGGAAAACTGCTACATCATTACCAAAATGATAATAGAATTTATTTACTACTTGAGCAGTAAGAGATATTTCAGGCACTAAAAGGATTGCTTTTTTACCATTCTTTACTACCCTTTTTATTAATTCTATATAGACTTCTGTTTTACCTGATCCAGTAACACCATGTAATAGATAGGTGTTTTCTTTGGTTAGATCAATACTATTTAAAGCATTTTGTTGATCAGGAGTAAACTCGACATTGAAGTCTCCCTTTTTTTCGTTTTGTAAACGATATATTTGTTCTTTTGTTTCTTTTATTAGTTCTTTCTCAATTAAAGTCTTTAGTGAAGTCTTGGATTCTATACTATTTTTTAGAATTCTTTTTTCTTTAAGTAATAATTCTAATATTTCTATTTGTTTCTTACTTCTAGAATTATTAGATATAAATTCATTAATAGTTTTTTCATCTTGATTTAATTCTATGTAAACTAAGTATTTAGAATAATTGGTTTTTTGATCTTTTACTTTTAAAGAACTAGGTAGCATAGTTTGATATGCTGCTATTTTGGTACATAATGTTTTACTTTGTAAATATGAACCCATTTCTAATAATTCTTTATTTAAGCAAAAGTATTCATCAACTATTGATGTTATTTCTTTTAAGGAATAGTCAGCATCGTATTCATCTTTAATATTTGTAACGAAACCATTAATAGTTCTATTGGCAAAAGGAACTAATACTTTCATTCCTACTTTAATTGTTTCTTTTAAAGATGCAGGGATTATATAAGTAAATGTTTGATCAAT
This sequence comes from Bacilli bacterium, assembly GCA_017411235.1. The sequence continues at coordinate 8,712 of JAFPMR010000068.1, forward strand.
AGCTTTGGAATTATATTCTATTAGAACATCAGCATACATATAATCACCTTCTTAACTGATAGTATATCAATTTTTAAGCAAAATAAAAAGGACTAGCGAGGTCCTTTTTATTTAGTGAAAGCAAATTGATGCCGTACCACTAAAACCCTTTTTATATCTATCTAAAACATTAGAGTAGCGAATCTAATGCTAGAGAGATCATTATCTAGAGAAGCACAAGATCGTTCATAACTCGATCAAGAAATACATAAGAGATAAAATATGGAGGCTTAAAAGGAATTCTACATCAGTTTCTAAGAACTTAGTAGATATGATTTATAGAGAAAGTACAACAGTATCACTTTCCAATCAATTCAAGCAAAGCAAGAATCAAAATAAATCAAATCTGCCAAGATTGGTCTTAGAAATGAAATTTGAACTAAATAAATAGATCAAACAATAAAACCCTTGTGATAAGCAACCAACAAAATAAAGAAACAAGTACGAAATTCAAACCTTTGTAAGTTCCAAAAAATCGAAATAATTTAAACGCAAACTCCATTGACGTCTCAAAAGAAGTTAACAAATAAACTATCAATTGATTCAATGGCATCAAAACGAACACCGCAACGTCGTCTTCCATGGTTTAAACAATGTACAAGTTCCTCAAGAACTCTTATGCCCTCCTCTATGATTACATTATACACCACTTATACATCATGTGTGTCAATAAAAAACATCTATTTACAGCTTGACGTGTAAATAGATGTTTACTCTTTTTTGTAAAGATTTATTTCTTGTTACGGTAAGTTCCCCACCAGTCTGGTAATAAATCGATGAGTTTCTTTGTTTCTTGAGTATCGTAGTTGACTAAGATTTCGATATCTCCGTAACTGGCTGATAAATCTAATAAGTATTCGAGACAATCTATGGATGGTGTTATTAATTCTTCTAATTCATTAAGTATTACCATTTTAGTAATTGTTGTTTCAGAGTTGTTTAGCATATTAATAACTGCACTTTTTTCTGCGCTATTATTTATACTTGAATTTGATTTAACACTTACTCCTGTATAAATACTACCGCTATCTGTAAGAAGAGCGCATGAATTATTTCCATATTCTATGAATGGTGGAATTTCATGAACATTGATCTTCTTTTTCGCCTCTTTTATAAGGCTGTACCATACTCTTTCCATAGAACACCTTCTTTTATAGTTATATATAATAACACAATAATTAGATATTTACTAATATTTTCTTGAATATTCGTTGGAAATTAAGTAACTTGTACTACCACTCTTAGGATCTTGTGTAATATTAATGAATGATACAGTAAATTTTTTTACGTTAGAAAAACTTGTTTTTGGTATTGTAATATAAAATAATCTTTTACCTTTACGACCAACTGTAAGTGAAAAGTCCTTGGTATCTAATACTTTATCATCTACAATGAATTTTCTTATTTTTAAGTGAGCTTCATGTCCTGATTGGTTGTCAGCTATGAAATAAACATAAGTGTTTACTGCATCAACTGTTGTTTTATAGTACTGAATAGATGTATCATCTAATACATCTACTGTTATACCGCTTTTTTCATTTCTAATAACACGATTACTATCAAACTTAATAGTTGAAACAAATGGAATTGGTGATTCGCCGCTCTCATTTGTATTAGTTATATATAATTGTAAGGTATCCATACCAACTAATTCTTGAGATTCTAGTTCAGCTTTAGATAGTTTTATTTGACTATTCTTAGTTTCTCCGGGTGCCACTGTTACAGAGTCAGATCCCGAGATTTCATAGCCATCTACTAAGTAACGTTCAATGGCAACTGTGCAACCATTTGGTCTTTTATTCCTATTTAAAGTAATTGCACCTTCAACACTATAATTAAGTATTACTTCTTTTTCAGTATCTTCTATATCACCATAAGTAATCATGCAATATTCACCATACTGCATACCGATTGAACTTAAAGCTAGCGGTACTGTAAATGTTGTATTTTCATTCTTACTTTTTTTGCTAGTAGTTCCTTTTCCGTTGGCAACATCTTTTACTTCTTCGTCACTTTCTTTATCCCAAGGTAAGTTGATGTTCCAGTCAATGTTTAATTTATCTTTATGTGTAAATAGATAGATTCCTCCACCTACTACTCCTACTAATACTACTATTATTAAAATTATTAAGCCAACTTTATTAGTTGCTCTTTTTTCAATGTTCATAGTATCACACCCTATTCTATTTTATTATACCAAAATAAATTAATTTATGGTACTTAATTAAAATATATTATATAATTTTATTGTAGAGGTATATATGAAGAAAATATGTTTTTTTATCTTATTACTTTTTACTATTATTAAAGTTAATGCTTTAGTGGAAATAGACCTAGAAAACCCTATAATACGTTTTCCTAAAATAGATGATTACGTACTACAAGGTTTTACTAATGTTGATAATAAATTGTTTATGGTTTTTATTGAACCTTCTAAATCTAAACCATTAATTCAA
>JAFPMR010000069.1 GCA_017411235.1 Bacilli bacterium
AGCTTCTCATAATCCTAAGGATGATAATGGATTTAAGTTTAGTTTTGACCATTATGGTAATGCTCGTGGTGAACAAGTTTATGATTTTAGAGATTATACATTTGCTGGTAATTTCTTAAGTGGTAAAGGTGAAGTTACTGAATTTGATCCTAGAGATTATTATAAGAGTTTTATTAAAGAAAATATTAATATGGGAAGTAGAAGATTAAAAGTTGTATTAGATTGTGGTAATGGTACTACTTCTCTATTTACAAAAGATATTTATTCACAATTTCCTAATTTGGATATTACAATGATTTGTGATGAAAGTGATGCTAGATTCCCAAATCACCATCCAGATCCTTCTGTTGAAGAAAATGATCAAATGTTAAAAGATAAAGTACTTGAAATTGGTGCTGATATTGGTTTAGGATTTGATGGTGATGGTGACCGTGTAGGATTTATTTCTGATAAAGGTAAATTCATTCCTATTGATCAAGCAATGATTATTTATATTAGAAGTATTAATGATAAAGTTAGTGATAAGTCATATTTATTTGATGTTAAATGTAGTAAAGCATTGGAAGATGAAATATTAAAACTTGGTGGTAATCCAATATGGTATCGTGTTGGTGCATCTTGGACTAAGTATGGTACTAAGAAGAATAATTATCCATTTGGTGGTGAGTATTCTGGACATATGTACTTTACTGATAGATGGCCTGGTCAAGATAGTGGTTTATATAATGGACTTAGAATGTTAGAAATATTATCTAAGACAGATAAATCTATTACCGAGTTATTATCAAATATTAATCATTATTATAATGTTCCTGAAACTAAGGTTAAAGTTACAGATGATACTAAATTTGATATTGTTAATGATGTTTTAGAATATGCTAAAAGCAAGAATTATCCTATCTTAGATTTAGATGGCGTTAGAGTCAATTTTGAAGATGGTTGGGCTTTAGTAAGAGCAAGTAATACAGGACCTAATTTAACTGTTAGATATGAAGCTACTACAAAAGCTAGATTACAAGAAATTAAAAATGAATTTGATGAACAAATTCGTATAGCAATGGAAAAAAGAGGATTATAAAAAGAAGGTTTTAAACCTTCTTTTTTTATTCATACATGATATTAACATCTACAAAACCATTGATACCAGCCACTCTACCATTACTAGCTAGTTGCCAATATTTGTATTTACCTTGGTAAGATGTTTCTCTAGTATAATGTGCTAACCAAACATCATAATCATCTAATGGGAACCATACTTTTTCTAAGTAATTTTTAGAACTATATAATAATCCTTTGTATCCTTCTTTTGCTACAGTATCTAAGAATGCTTTGGCATTCATTGTTGTACTATAGAAGCTTTGATGGAAGTTATTGTAGAATGACCAAGATTCCCAGTCATATGCTACACCTAGTTCTACTTCATAACCTTTTATTTGTTCTAGTACCCATTCAGCATCTTTAATGGCTGATTCCTTACTATTAGCATAGGAATAGAAATATACTCCTACTGGAATACCTACTTCATTAAATCCTTTAATGTTTTGTTCAAATTTTTTGTCTACAAAGTATTCAGCATTAATTCCTTTTGTACTACCTACTCTAATAAAAACAAATTCAACACCAGCATCTTTAACACGTTGAAAGTCGATATCTCCTTGCCATGATGAAACATCAATACCTATTTTAGTATTTTCTTTTTTATAGTCTTCTATAATACTTGAATAATACCATGGTTGTGTTTTGGCAGGTTTTGAAGATTCTCCACTTGGTTGATAAACATTCATAACAAAGTCTTTTTCTGTTACGTTACCAGAAGCATCTTCTGCACGATATTTTAAATTGTATTTACCTACTTTGTTTAGATCATAGTCACCAATTATTTCACATTTAGGATTGTCATCTAAGTTATCAGCACAAGTTATTTTTTCCATCATATCTTCATATGATGTTCCAACTGTAAATGATTTAGTATCTGATAACCATATTACAGGTGGTATATTATCTACTACATTAATACTATATTTATAAGGTACTGTTATATCTTCATCATTAACATATTTGAATTTTATTGTTTGAGTACCTAGTTGTGTTGTATCAATTTTGTAATCATCAATAATAGTACCATTAATGTTTTCTATGAAACTACTTACATGTACTTCTTCCATGAAAGAAACAGTTGTTTCTGGTTTTAAATCAACTATTATTGTTGCATTAGCAATTCTTTCTTGTTCTTCTTTTTCTTTTTTTTGTTGTTTTAGGATAGGAAGATACACTATGGAAAAGACAGCACCTGTTACAACAATTAAGATGATACTAAATATTAATATCTTCTTTTTCATTTTATTTTTTTTCTTCTTTCTTTTCTTCTTTTGCTTCTTCGCTTGCATGTTCAGCTAAGAAAGCTTCTTCTTCAGCTTTCTTTTTAGCATTTAAATCTTCATAGTATTTTTTCATGTAATCACGTGGATCGATTACATCTAATTCTGGTATTAAAGATAAGATATCTACATAGTAATTCTTAGTATTTGTTTGATCTAAATATACTGTTACTACTTTAGTTTGATACTTAGTAATGACATCATTAGGATTGATGTAAGTATCTTCACTTTCAAATAGATATGTTTTATTATCTTGAGGATTTAAATAGTTTGCACGTAAACGATAAGGGAAGTAACCGCTATTTCTCTTTCCTTTTTGATTTACAATTATATCTTGAATATTAGCATCTATTTTAATTCCTGTTTTTTTAAGTTTACTAATATTCATTTCTTTCTTTATTATTTTTATTCTACCTGGTAGGAAGATTAATAGTAATAAAATACCAAGTACTCCTGTTATAGATAGAATAATAAGATGATCGTTTTTTATTAGTTTTGCAGGATCTTTGATATTGTATTTAATCTTTGTTGTATCTCCAACAGTTAAACTATTTTTGATGCCTAAATCAACATGATATTGATCATATGTTTTTCCTTCTACTTTGTAAGTTACTTGAGCACTATAACCGATTGTTTCAGCTTCTACAGATACTATGGTAGCATTTATTTCTACAGCATTTTGTTCTTGCATGTAGTCATATACTCCTAAACCAATAGTAAATAGTAACAAACCAATTCCTATTAAAGTAAAAAACAAGTTTATTCTTTTTCTTCTAAGTATTACAGTATCTTTCATAATAATACTCCTTCTTATTCTATTAATTATATTCTATCTCTATTATTATATCATTATCTATTATAAAAGATAAACTAGTATTATTTAATTTGTAAGTATATTTATTCAATTCTTTTGTATACTCTTTACCATATACTTTAATCATTTTTTCTTTGCTATCGCCAAGTTTTAATCCTTCATCGGTAGTAATATCTTCGTTAGTTATTCTAACAAAGAAGATTTTTTCTATATTGTTTTCAAAGTATGTTCCTATTTCAAAACTATCATATTCAAATACTACGATGTCATCTTCATAGTGATAGGAATTGTATGTACCTACTGTTGATCTTATATTATTAAAGAATAATTGTGGTTTTAGTTCGATGTTATTAACAGTCAATTTATACTCTTCTA
>JAFPMR010000070.1 GCA_017411235.1 Bacilli bacterium
ATCCTCAAGCAACAATTATCATTGATTTAAATTCAGTAAGAAGTATCAATGATCAATTAGGATATGAACAAGGAGACGCTCAAATTAAAGCAGCTGCCAATGTTCTAATAAAAACACAGCTAGATAATACTGATATTATGCGTACTGATGGAAATGAATACTTAATTTACTTAGTTGGTTACCAAGAAAAACAAGTAGTAAGTTACATTAGAAAACTATACAAAGAATTTAAAAACTTACCTTACGAACATGGAGCATCTATTGGCTATAGTATGATTACAAATGATACTAAGACAATAGAAGATTCAATTAATGAATCAGTAGAAGACATGCGTAAGAAAAAAGAAGAACAAGAAAGTGAACAAGATGGCGAAGAAGCGTAAGAAGAAAAAGAACTTCTTTAAGAACTTCTGGGAAGCATTCTGGCGTTCAGAGATGTTAATACTCCCTGGACAAATCGCTTTCTTCTTGTTTTTATCACTGGTACCAACCATTACATTAATTGGTTATACATGTAGTTATTTAAATCTATCAAATGATTTAATATCAAACTTATTATCCAATGTATTTTCTACTGAAGTATCAAGTTTAATAACACCAGTAATAACATCAACTGATATTACACCAGCCTTCTTTATTACACTAGGTGTTGGATACTTCATTGCTAGTAATGGAATGTCTTCCATTATCGTAGCATCTAATACAATTTATGGAATTCAAGATTCAGGATTCTTTAGAAGAAGATTAAAAGCCATGTTAATGGAATTAATCATCGTTATTCTAATGTTATTCGTTTTAGTAGTTCCTTTATTAAGTGAGAGCATCATTAATATCCTTACTGAAATAGATATCAGTAGGGGAGCAGCTCAAATAACTGAAAAAGTATTCAAACTATTAAACGGACCAATTTCTTGGATAATCATTTTCTTATTTATTAAATTAATATATACTTTAGCACCTGATCGTAAAGTAAATAGACATGCAATAAACACAGGAGCTCTATTCACAACATTATGTTGGATAGGAACAACATCTTTATATGCATATTACATTAACCATTTTGCTAACTATTCAGTATTCTATGGAGCATTAGCAAACATTGTCGTCTTAATGTTATGGATTTACTTCTTATCATATTTCTTCGTAATCGGTATGGCAATGAACTACCGTGAAGAAATTGAAGAAACAGGTGTTATAGATTTAAAATCTATCTTAAAAGCCGAAGAAGAATTATCTTCTGCCGTTATTAAGAAAGAAACTATTAAAGAAAAAATAGAAAAGAAATTCCGTAAAAGAAGAAAGAAAAAACTAGAATCTAAATTAGAATCTAATGAAGAGATAGAAAAGGAACAAAATAAAGAAAAATAATGTTCCTTTTTTTATGGTATAATCTATATATAGGAAGTAGGATTATTATGAAAAAAGTACTAGATCTATTATCTGACAAAAAAGTAAAACTAACTATAATAGCCATATTAGTAGCTTTGTTTGTTATCATAATGGTCGTTTCAATAATGAAAAACAGAAGTAAGAATAAAGAGGAAGAACCACCTGCACCAACACAAATAGTTGTAGATGATTCATTAAAAAAGAAACTAAGCAATTATGTAGATGAACTATCAACAGGTCCATACTGTGAAATACCTACTAATCAAGAATTTTCAAACGATTGTATATATCGTAACAGCAACACTTTAAAAGAAAACTTAACAGTAACATATCGTATCAATTCATTAGTATTAGCTATAGGTAATAAAAAAGAAAACAATATTATGGTTGGAAATATAACTGCTAATGGTAAATCATTCTACAATCCTCATTATGTTGACTTAGAAGAAGTAAAAAAAGAATATGAACAACTATATGGTACAACAGATACTTTTGCACCAGAAACAGTTAATAATATCAATAACTTCAATATCAGATTTGATGCTGATAAAAACAAATTCTTCTATCAACCAGGAGATAACAATAACTTTGTTAAAACTTATATTGAAAAATATGAATCAACTACAGAAGATGTAACTGTTTATGTTAGAGTAGGATACATATCATACGAATTCTACAAGTATCACTTATATAACAATAAAGCAAAAGAACGTGAGATAGTATCATTAACAACTAGAGAGTTTAAAGAAGGAAATATCATAAATGATGCTAACTATCAAGAATTGACTGAATTCAAAATAAAATTCACTAAAGAACAAGATAGTGATAACTTGTTATTTACCAGTGTTGAATTAGTAAGTTAGGAACATGAAAATGTTCCTTTTTATATGGCCTTTAAAGTACTAAAGTATGGTATAATTATAAGTGGTGATTTTAATGGAAGAAGAAACAAAATTAGTTATAAATCAAGATGTCATAAAGTATCTTATTAATACACTAAACTTAAAAGAACAACAAATAAATGCTGTTCTAGAAATGTTAGCTGAAGGAGCAACAATTCCTTTCATAGCTCGTTATCGTAAAGACAAAACTGGAAATCTAAATGAAGATGAAATAAGAGCTATTGAAGAACAATATAAATATCAAGAAAACTTACTTAATAGAAAAGAAGATGTTATACGTCTTATTGATGAAAAAGGTATGTTAACTGATGAAATCAAAGCAGCAGTTTTAGCATGTACTAAACTTGCTGAAGTAGAAGACATCTATCGTCCATACAAAGAAAAGAAGAAAACTAAAGCAACAGAAGCTATTAATAATGGCTTAGAACCATTAGCTAAAATGATAATGGCTTTCCCAACAACTGGTTCTCTAGAAGAATTAGCAAAGAAATTTGTTAATGATAAAGTAGAATCTACAGATAAAGCTCTAGAAGGAGCAGGATACATTATTGCTGAATGGATTAGTGATAATGCTGCTTATCGTAAATGGATTAGATTTAATGTTTACAGAGAAGGTAAAGTAGTATCTAAACTTAAAAAAGGTGCTGAAGATCCTACTAAATTATATGAAATGTACTACGAATTCTCTGATCCAGTAAAATATATCAAACACTATCGTGTATTAGCTTTAAATAGAGGAGAAAAAGAAAAGATACTTAACGTATCTATTGATATGGATGAAGAAGGTATTCAAGCATATCTAGAATCTAAACTTATTAAGAACAAAGATTCATACGTATGTAGTTTAGTAAAAGACAGTATCAAGGATTCTCTAAAAAGATTAATACTACCTAGTATTGAAAGAGAAATAAGAGCAGAACTATCTGAAAAAGCAGATAAAATAGCTATCGAAACATTTAGTACTAATCTAGAACATTTATTACTAACAAGACCTATTAAAGGAATGGTAGTATTAGGTTTCGATCCAGGATATGTTAATGGCTGCAAATTAGCAGTAGTAGATAAGAATGGTAAATACCTAGATTCAACAGTAATCAAACCATTCTTAAACACATCTAAACAAGATGAATACATTAAAGCATCTAAACTAATAGTAAAGAATATGATTGAAAAATATCATGTTGATATAATTTCTATTGGTAATGGTACAGCATCTCGTGAATCAGAAAAATTCTGTGCTGAAATGATTAGTGAATATAAACTACCATGTAAGTACATAATCACTTCAGAAGCGGGTGCATCTATTTATAGTGCATCTAAACTAGCAATTGAAGAATTCCCTGACTTAGCTGTAGAAAAGAGAAGTGCAGTATCAATTGGTAGAAGAATCCAAGATCCACTATCAGAACTAGTTAAAATAGATCCTAAATCTATTGGTGTAGGTGAATACCAATATGATGTTAACCAAAAAGAATTAGGTGAAGCCCTAGACTTTACTACATCTAAAGTAGTAAACGAAGTAGGAGTAAATGTTAATACTGCTTCTAAATCAATACTTAAATACGTATCAGGTTTAACTAAAACAGTAATTGATAAAATCTATGAATACAAAGAAAACAAAAAAATAACTAGTAGAGAAGAAATCAAAAAAATAAAAGGTGTATCAGATAAAGTATATGAACAAGCTATAGGATTCCTACGTATACCTGATGGAGTAGATCCATTAGATAACACAGGTATCCACCCAGAAAGTTATGGAATAGCAGGTAAACTACTAGATAAACTATCATTAAAAATAGAAGATATCAATAAACAAGAATTCAAAGATAAACTAACAGACTTAAACATAGATGGTTTATCTAAAGAATTAAATACAGATAACTATACTCTAGAAGACATCGTAAAAGAACTAAAATCACCTGGCTTAGACCCTCGTGATGAATTAGAAGCCCCTGTCTTAAAAAGCGACGTCTTACATATCGAAGACCTTAAAGTAGGTATGGAATTACAAGGTACAGTACGTAACGTAGCATCATTTGGTGCCTTCGTAGATATTGGTCTTCATGACGATGGATTAATACATATATCTAAGATGTCTAAATCATTTGTAAAAAATCCAAATGATATAGTTCATGTAGGAGATATCATCACTTGTTATGTTGACAGTATCGATTTAGTAAAACAAAAAGTTCAACTAACTTTAATTAAGAATGCATAATAATTATGCTATAATAATCACATGAAAGAAGAAATATGGGATGAAGAATAATAAACTATTAAAACTTAGACTTTTCTTTACTCTTAAAGCTATGAAGCTATATAGAGGATACAAGGAAAGTAAAACAAGAATAGGTCCATTTATATATATTTTATTATCAATTACCTTCTTAGAATTAGTATCTAAAAAGATAATGATAGGTCAACTAAATATTAATATAATTAACATGTTAATATTTACTTTACCAATAGCATTACTTGGAATGGTATTAACTAAACTATTTAATAAAACAGTTAACAAAGTAATACTATTTATACTAACTTTCATATTATGTATATACTATGAAATACAATTTGTTTTCTTTATTCTCTTCTCTGTACCATTCTCATTTTCAACAATCGGCTTAGCTGATCAAGCCTTTGACTTTGTTAACGTAATAAATGATACAGTATTTGGTAATTTAGGTATTATTGTAACTTTATTATTACCATTTATCTTCCTAATAATCTTACATAAAAAGATAAATACAGATCGCGCAACAAAAATGAGCCTTTTTACCATACCTTTGGTAGTAATTACCTATTTTTCAACATTCTTATTTCTAGAAATAAAGGATAATAATCAAGTAACAAATAAGAAATTATACTACAACATCGACGACCCATTAGCGCAAATAGATCGTTTCGGTGTCTTAACATATACAAGAATTGATATTAGAAGACAACTTCTAGGATACAACACAGAAATAGAAACAGAAGTAATGGAAAATAAACCACAACAAACAGAAGAAGAAATAGAAACAATCAAAGAATATGGTTTAAATAAATTAGATTTAGAATATCCTAGTTCAAATAATAAAAACATTCAAAGTTTAAATGAATATGTTGAAAATTCACAAGCTACTAACAAACATCAATATACTGGTATGTTTGAAGGCAAAAACTTAATCTTCATCTTAGCTGAAGGATTTAATGAAATAGCTGTAGATGAAGAAAGAACTCCAACTCTATATAAGATGATTCATACTGGCTTTGATTTTAAAAACTTCTACTCACCAGTATTCTTATCAACTACAGGTGGAGAATTCCAATCAACAACTGGTATGGTACCAACACAAGAAATATTAAAACTATGGAAATCAAAACAACCTACAATTTATTATGGTTTAGGTAATGCTTTCCAAAGAGTAGGATATCGTGCTCAAAGTTACCATGATTGGACATATACATATTACAAACGTCATATAACTATGGATACCTTAGGTTTCTCTAATTATATGGGTTGCGGTAATGGTTTAGAAAATTTATTACATACTAAAGAAGAACAGGCTAAGATTAAATATGGTTGCAAATGTAACTGGTTAGAAAAAGACTCTAAGATGGCTACAGTAACTGCACCATTATATATGGGTAAAGAAGGAAACTTTGTTACATACTATGTAACAGTAAGTGGTCACTCTCCATATAGTGCTGGTGATAACATAGCTAGAGCTCATTATGACCAAGTAAAAGACTTAGATTACTCTTCACCAGTTAAATACTATCTAGCAGCTCAAATCGAACTAGATAAGATGCTAGAAGAACTAGTTAACCAACTAGAAGCTTATGGTGAATTAGATAATACAGTAATCGCCTTAGTAGGTGATCACTATCCATATACATTAAAAATAGATGAAATGAATGAACCAGCTACATACAAAAAAGATAGTATTGTAGAAGTAAATCATAGTAATTTCATTCTATGGAATAGTGCAATGGAAGAACCAATAGTAGTAGATAAAGTAGGAAGTCAAATAGACGTTCTACCTACATTATTAAATCTATTTGGTATCGAATATGATTCAAGATTAATCGTAGGAAAAGATATCCTAAGTGATTACGAAGGAGTAGCAATCTTCTCAAACTATAGCTGGGTAAGTGACTATGGAACTTATCAAGCAGGTCAAAAGAAGTTCTACCCTAAAGACGGAAAAGAATTAGAAGGAGAAACACAAGCAGATTATGTTAAACGTATGAATAGTAGAGTAAGAAATGCGTTTAGCATTAGTAAGATGATAGTAGACAACGACTATTACAAATATTTATTAGAAAGTAAGTGATAATATGTGTGGAATAGCAGGTTATATTAACGAAAATGAAAAACCTACTAAGAAAATATTAAAAGGAATGACAGATAGAATTGCTCACCGCGGACCAGATGGTGAAGGTTTCTACTTAGACGATAAAATTGCTTTAGGTCATCGTCGTCTAGCCATTCTAGATTTAACAACAGGAGATCAACCAATCTACAATGAAAACAAAGACGTTGTTATCATTTACAATGGAGAAGTTTATAACTTCCAAGAATTAAAAGAAGAATTAAAAGACAAATATAAATTCTATACAAAGACTGATACTGAAGTAGTCCTTCATGCTTATGAAGAATGGGGACATGATGTCGTAAAAAAATTAAGAGGTATGTTTGCTTTTGCAATATGGAATAAAAAAGAACAAGAATTATTCTGTGCAGTAGATGGATGGGGTATTAAACCATTCTACTATTATCAAAATGATGGTACATTTATGTTTGCATCAGAAATTAAAGCTTTCTTAGATCACCCAGATTTCCAAAAAGAATTCAATGAAGAAATACTTTCAGCATATCTATGCTTTAACTCAGTACCTACAGAAGAAACATTCTTCAAAGGTGTTAAGAGATTAAGACCAGGTCATACTTTAACTTACAAAGATGGAAAAATTAAAGTTGAAAAATTCTTTGAACTAAAATTTGAAGAAAAAGATCAAAAGATTGAAGATATAGCTGAAGATATTGATAAAGCTATGCAAGATTCAGTTAAACATCATGCTATAGCAGATGTTGAAGTAGGTTCATTCCTATCTTCAGGAATCGATTCATCATATATCGTTTCAACATTCAAACCAAATAAAACATTTACTGTAGGTTATGATAATCCTAAATATGATGAAATAAGTTATGCTAAAGATTTGTCAGACAAACTTGGAATAGAAAATATCTCTCGTAAAATTGATAAAGACGAATACATCAAAGAATTCTCTAATATCATGTATCATATGGATGAACCATTAGCAGATCCATCAATCGTACCTTTATACTATGTAGCAGAAACAGCTTCTAAAAGCGTTAAAGTTGTAATGTCAGGTGAAGGTGCTGATGAATTATTTGGTGGATATAATACATATCAAGAAGACATTGATCAACAATGGTATATGAAAATACCTTATTGGATCAGACATATTGGTTATAAAATAGCAAGTATTGTACCAGATGCTAGAGGATTTAACTTCGTATGGCGTCGTGGTCAAAAACTAGAAGATTACAACATTGGATTAGGAAGAGTAATGCGTGATTCAGAAGCGCAAAAACTAGTTAAATGCAAAAACCAAATAAATACAAAAGATATCGTAGCGCCTTACTACGAAACATATAAAAATAATTCAGATACAGTAAAAAGACAAGCTATCGATTACTACTTCTGGTTAGTAAGAGATTTCTTACATTCAGTAGATAGATTATGTATGATGTTTGGTCTAGAAGGACGTACACCATTCCTAGATGAAAATGTTTATGAAGTAGCTAGAAAGATGCCTACATATGCTAAAATAACAAAAGATACAACCAAACCAGCATTAAGACTAGCTGCTAAAAAAGTAATACCTAATGATGCATACAAAAAGAAAAAATTAGGTTTCCCAGTACCACTAAGGGAATGGGTAAGAGAAGAAAAACTATATAATGAAATCAAAGAAAAATTCAACTCTAAAGTTGCTGAAAAATACTTTGATACTAAAAAGATCAACAAACTATTAGATGATCATTACAATGGTAAAAAAGATACCTATAAAAAAGTA
>JAFPMR010000071.1 GCA_017411235.1 Bacilli bacterium
GCAAAGTATTTACTTTGCTTTTTTTATAAAAACATTTACATAATAAAACAATTATGCTAAAATACTAGCGAGTAAGAAATTTACTCCTTGCTTTGTGCTGGACACAAAGCCATATAGACCATAAGGAGGTGCAAAATAATGAACAAATACGAAATGATGTTTATTGTAAAAGCAACAATGGAAGCTGAGCAAGTAAAAGCAACAGCTGAAGCAGTAAAGAAAAATGCTGAAGGTAAAAATTCTAAAGTTGTAGATTACAAAGAACTAGGTGAAAAGAAATTAGCTTATCCTATTAAAAAAGAACTTAATGGATACTATTTCGTAATGCAACTTGAATCATCAAAAGAAGCAGTAGCTGAATTAGATCGTAAAACTGCATTAGACGAAAATGTTATTAGACATTTAATTGTTAAATTAGATGAGGAGTAATTGATTATGAATAGAGTAGTATTAGTAGGAAGATTAACAAAAGATCCTGAATTACGTACAACTAGCAATGGAACAAGCCAAACAAGATTTACTTTAGCAGTAAATCGTCGTACAGCTGGTGCTGACGGTAATAGAGAAGCAGACTTCATTTCATGTGTTGCATGGAGAGGTACAGCTGAAGCAATAGCTAAATACCTAAAAAAAGGTAGAGAATTAGCTGTTGAAGGTAGAATCCAAACTGGTAGTTATGACGCCCAAGATGGAACAAAGAGATATACAACTGATGTAGTTGTAGATAACTTCACTTTCATTGGTAGTGGATCTGGAGCTAATACAAATAATGATTTTGATAATGGTTCATCTAGCGATATAGCTACAACTGATATAAGCGAAGATCCTTTTAAAGATTTCGGTAATGAAGTAGCATTAAGTGATGATGACCTACCATTCTAAAAAGGAGGAAATTAAAAATGGCTGAATTTTATCGTAAGAAAAAGAAAATATGCCAAATGTGTGCTGGTAAAAGCGTAGATTACAAAGATGTAATGATTATTTCTAAATATATAAATGAAAAAGGAAAGATAATGCCTCGTCGTATGACAGGTGCATGCGCTAAACACCAAAGACATATAGCTCAACAAATTAAATGGGCTAGATTCATGGCATTAATACCATATGTTAAATAAGACTTGAATAAAGTCTTTTTTTATTTGTAAAATCTTTGAATATAGACTCTCAATGTGATATTATTATATATGTAAGAATAGAGGTGGTGGAAAGTGAAAATTACTTTGTTTTTAAAAACTAAAGCTGTCGATTTTTTCTTGCCATCACAAATAGCAGGAAGTTATTCGTTTGACTCTGATCCTAATGAAGATACAAAGTTAATAAATGTAGAAGAAAGAAACGGTGTTTGGACCCTATATGCCACACCAGAAATAGGATTAGTAGTAGATAATGCTCCTTGCAAAGAATACGTATTAAAAGAAGAAAAATTTGTTGTTTTAATAAGAGATAATACAAAATACTTAATATATATTTCTCCAACACAAGAAAGAGAACTTAAAATATTTAGTCACCTACCACAATCTACATTTGTAATAGGTAATCAACAAAACTGTAATATAAGAATCAACAACCAATTACTTGGTGGAACTATAGTAAATATTGCTTATCAAGGAACCCAATTAGTTATTACTACTAATAACAATAGTTTTTTGTATGCTAACAATAAATCTATTGAATCTGGATATGTAGTAAAGCTTGGAGATACAATACAACTATTAAACTTTAAAATTCAATTCTTAAGAAATATTCTTATAATGAATAATCCACAAAACTGTGTTGAAATAAATACAGTATCAGCTAACTTACTACCTTATGTCTTCCCAGAAGAAAAGATAGAGAGTAAAGAAGCTAAAGAGATTGAATTATATTCTAAAAAAGATTACTTTTCTAAATCTCCAAGAATTAGAAGAATAATTGAACATAAAGACATAAAATTAGATAATGCTCCAGAAGATAAAGAAGATAAAGACAATATACCATTAATAATTACTTTAGGACCTATGTTATCAATGGGTGCTACTTCATCAATGACTTTGTTAAACTCAGTAATAAATATTAATAATGGTACAGAAACCTTCAAATCACAATGGGTATCTATTGTTTCTGGAATCCTAATGTTATTAACATCTTTAGTATGGCCTATGTTAACTAAGGCATGGAATAAACATGTTGGAAGAAAAAAGAGAATAGAACTATATAAAAAATATGGTGATTATCTAGTCAGTAAAAGAGAAGAACTAGAATCAGAAAAATCATTACAAACTGGTATTCTATATTAAAACCTAATAAGTTTAGATGATTGTATTAAAGCAATATCAGTTAGAGGTAATGGTTTATGGGATAAGAGAAAAGACCAAGACGACTTCTTGTTAATAAGAGCAGGAGTAGGTACAGTACCATTCGATGTTACTATTGAATACCCAGAATCTGGATTCTCTTTAGATCAAACAGAACTAAGACAAGTAACAGATAACATGGTACAAGAATATAAAAACTTAGAAAATGTACCTATAGGTTATTCATTATATGATAATTATATGACAGCTATCATGGGAAACACATCTAAAGCAATTTCCTTCGTAGATAATATAATGCTTCAATTAATGACATTCTATTGCTATGATGAATTAAAAATAATGGTCTTCACTAGTGAAGAAAACAAAGAACATTGGAAATATATTAAAATGAGCAATTATTGCTTTGATGATAATAAGAATATTAGATACTTTGCTACCAACCAAGAAGAAGCTAAAGAACTAAGTGATGCGTTAGCAAACGAACTAAACTATAGAGTAGAGATTAGCAAAGATGGAAGCCAAAGTAAATCAATAAGTCCATATTACATAATAATATGTGAAAACTTCTCATTACTTAAAAAGATGAACTTCTTTAAAACACTAACTGAAAGTGATGTAAACTTAGGTTATTCAATATTATTCTTAGAAAGCAACTTAAATTCATTACCAAGTAAATGTTCAAACTTCATTAACTTAGCAGATGGTACATCTGGAATTTTAAAAAACTCTTATGAATCACATGAAGTAATAAATTTCCAAGATGAAGTAAATAAGAATATAGATATGATGGAAATAACAAGAATTCTATCTAATATACCTATAGAAATAACAGGAGCTTCATCTCAATTGCCTAATGCTATAGCATTCCTAGAAATGGAAAAAGTAGGTAAAGTAGAACAATTAAATGTTATTAATCGTTGGAACTCAAATGATTCTGTACAGTCATTAAAAGCAGAAGTTGGTGTAGACGAAGATGGTAACTACCTATATTTAGATATTCATGAAAAATTCCATGGACCACATGGCTTAGTAGCTGGTATGACAGGTTCAGGTAAATCAGAATTTATCATTACCTACATCTTATCGTTAGCTATTAACTATAGTCCTGATGATATGGCATTTATTTTAATCGACTACAAAGGTGGAGGTTTAGCAGGTGCTTTTGAAAACAAACAAACCGGTGTTAAACTACCACATTTAGCAGGAACAATAACTAACTTAGATAAAGCAGAAATGTCTAGAACTTTAGTTAGTATA
>JAFPMR010000072.1 GCA_017411235.1 Bacilli bacterium
ATAGAAGTTAATTCTAAAAAGATTAAAGTAAAATGTAATAAGTTAATTCTTGATAAGAGTGTTGATGAAAAGACTGATGAAAAAGCTAAAAAGTTAGCTGAAGATGACGAAAGATTTAAAGAATTATATAGTAAGTATATTGATGATTGGGACAGTGAAGGTTCCTTAGATGAAACAATGATCATTAATATATATACTAAAGGATTTAATAATAGTTTTGTTGGATTTGATATTATAGAAGATGGCTTTAGAGTAGCTTATTATTATAAAGACGGTAATAGTTTTGAAGCATTTTTCAATTTGACTGAGGATGAAGATTGTCTTAAAGGAAAAGATTGTGTTTCTACAAATCAAGATATCTATTATTTTAAAGGTGTTGAAAAAAATAATGGTACTGATGTTACTGTTGAATATAATGGTAGAGAAGTAGGGACTTTATTAGTTAGAACTATTAATAGTGAAAAGATAGATTTAGATTATGATATTATTGCAGATGGTGAACATTATAAAGGTGACTTGTTATTGTTAACCAACAATTCTGATAATACTGTTGAGTATAATGTTTCTTATAGAGATAAAGATAATAAGTATTTAAATATTAAAGGAACATTTAAATATAATATTCATAATGCTCTACCTGTCATTAGAGAAGAAGATACTATTGAATTATCTGTAAAACAAGAAGATGCTATATTTGATGAATTCTTAGATAGTTTTGGATCGACTAATCTAGAAGATAAGTTCTTGATATGGTATGAAATAATGACTAATCCAACAGGTTTATTTGAAGAAGAAGAGAGTTCAAGCACTGCTTAAAGTGCTTTTCTCATGTAGTTAACATGTGCTATAATCGTTTTGAGATTGATGTATTAAAATAGAAAGGAATAAAAAATGGCAAATAAAATTTTAGAAGTAAACAATTTAAATAAGCATTTTGGTTCTAAACAAGTTCTATTTGATGTTTCTTTTGATTTAGAAGAAGGAGAAATACTTGGATTTATAGGACCTAATGGTGCTGGTAAAACAACAACTATTAAATTGATTTTAGGTTTACAAAATATATCTAGTGGAACTGTTAAAATTAATGGTTTTGATGTTGTTAATGATTTTGAAAGAGCAATTGCTAAAGTTGGAGCTATTGTAGAAAGCCCTGATACATATATGTATATGACAGGAAGAAAGAATCTTCAATTAATGGCTGATTACTATGGTGACATTACTAAAGAGAGAATTGAAGAGATAATCGAGTTAATAGGTTTAGGAAAGAGAATAGATGATAAGGTATCTAAATATAGTTTAGGTATGCGTCAAAGATTAGGTATAGGAGCTGCATTACTTCATAATCCTAATATATTAATTTTAGATGAACCTACTAATGGTTTAGATCCTGAAGGAATTAAAGAAGTTAGAGAGTTATTAATTAAACTTGCTAAGAAAGAAAACATTGGTATATTGATATCAAGTCATAATTTAGCTGAGTTAGATAACTTTGTTACAAATGCTTGTATTATTCAAAATGGTAGAATAGTTGCTACATCTTCTATTGATGATCTTAAGAAGGGTGAAAGGGTATCTTTCGTTATTGATTTGGATAAGACAGATGGTGTAGAGAAAATAATTAAGCAAGAACATCAAATTATGAAGAATAATATGGTTAAAGTATTTATGGATAGAAAAGATGTTCCTGAATTATTAAGTAAACTATTAAAGAATAAATATAAGGTATATGAAGTTAGAATGTTACAATTATCTTTAGAAGATGCGTTCTTAGAGAAGACTGGGGGTAATGTAATTGATTAAGTTAGTTAAGATAGAGTTAAAGAAACTCTTTGCTAAAAAAATGATTTATATTTTCTTAGGTATTATAGTAGTACTTACTTTAGGTATTGTTATTATAGATAAGAATGTTAATAAATTCTACGAAGGTATTGAATATGGTTTAAATGCTGAATTATATAAGAGTTCAATGGAAGGTTATGATTTAAACGATCCTGAGCAATTAGAGTATTATGTAGAAGATAAAACATATTATGATACTATTATGCTTGCTAAAGATTATGAAGTATATTCTTCAGAGCATCTTTATGTTGAAGATGAGATTAGAGAAACTATTTCTTGTATGAATGAAAACGAATTCATTACTAAAGATAAAGAAGCTTACAATGAATGTAAGAAAAAATATGATGAGCAAATTGATTTCTTAAAGCATTTTGACGGGAAAAAATTAATACAAATGAGACTTGATGAAGTTAACGAAAGAATCAGTAGTATAGAATTTGGTCTTAATGCTAGTGCTTTAGATAGTGAAACTATGGAAAACGAATTAAACGTTTTGAAATTACAAAAAGAAGTATTAGAATATCGTCTAGAAAATAATATTCTAATTGATGGCAGTGTATTATCTGGTCAATTAGATTTATATGTTGCTTCTTATATGAATTATTTAGGATTTGATAATGATAAGAACTATGTAGATAGAAGAGATTCTTTTGCTAAAAGAAAAGCAGAAGAAGAATACTATATTGCTAAGTATAAGTTTGAACATAATATGTATGAAGATTATCATCGTACAGCTTCTTATGATACAACAGCATCAGAAGTAGAGGATATCTTTAATGGTGGATTCTTTACACTATTATTCTTAGTTTTAGTTGGTGGTTCGATTGTTGCTGAAGAGTTTAATAAAGGAACTATTAAACAACTATTATTAAAACCATATTCTAGAACTAAGATTATGACTAGCAAAATTATTGCTGCGATATGTGCATTCATATTCTTCTTAGTTTGTTATGCTTGCGCTGTAATTATAATTAATGCAATTGCATATGGAGAAGTTAAGTCGTTGTTTGAGCCATTATTGTATTATCACTTTGGAACTCACGAAGTAATTAAACATTCTTTATTGTTTGCATGTTTAGAGAGAATAGTAGTTATTATGCCTATGTATTTAATATTACTTGGTATATCTATTTTAGTTGGTGTTATCACAACTAATACTGCTGTTTCTATTATTGTTCCAATTGTATTTAATACAGCAGCTGGTATTATTAATATGTTAGCTCAAGGTAAGATATTTGCTTATTTCCCAACTATGTGTTGGAATTTATCTGAATACTTACATGGTGGTATTCCAGAGTTTAAGTATAGTACTTTGTCTACTAGTATAATAGTTGATATAGTTACAATTGTCTTACTATATGGTGCTTGCATACTAATATTTAAGAAAAAAGATATTAAGAATCAATAAAAAGCGTTTTAACGCTTTTTTTGTGTTTTAAAATAAATATTATGATATAATATATTAAGAATAGGAGTTGGTTAATGTGGGTTTTTTAAATATTGAAAAAAATAATAACAATAATCAAGGTACTTATTTTAACCAAAATCCTAATATGATGGGCAATAATCAGTATCCTAATAATATGTATAATCAACC
>JAFPMR010000073.1 GCA_017411235.1 Bacilli bacterium
AATAAAGCAAATAAAGAAATAGATACTATTATTTTATTTCTAGTAGTTTTATCCATACATGCACCCCCAATTAATTGGTTTTTATTATATATGATTAAAACTATTATATCAAATAAACTTTCTCTTACTTTACATATAATAAATATATATACTATAATAAATATAGGAAGGCATATTGAATGCTAACCGTTTTTAGGGTTGCACTCTTAATGAGTGCTTTTTATTTTAAATAAAAATAATTTGTACATCATATGCTATAATATAATAGGTGAATAGTATGAAAAGAATAAATCTTATATTATTATTTATTATACTTTTATTGCCCCTATCTATTAAAGCTTTAAGTGAAGAAGAAGCAAGAGAAGCTTTAACAGATTACGCTAATTATATTTATAACAATAAAAAAGATGAAATAATCTATGTTGAACCTAGTGAAGTTGATCAACAAAAAATATTTAAAGGTTATTATACACAAGACAATAAATATGCTATGGATTGTAATGCCTTTATGGGTTTCCTAATCTATAATGCTTTTCAATTACAAACTAATCAAGATGGTAATATTCCTCAACCAACTAAAGGTGATGGTGTTTTAACTTATTCAGGAAGACCGGCTCTTAATGGTAATGACGGTTGGTCTACTCATAGTTCATTTTACAGTTCTAGGAGTTATGCTTTACAAACTGGAGAAACCATCCAAAGTGCTACTTATCGCTTAGACTTACAAAGCAAATTAAAACCAGGAGATTTAATTGGTGTTGTTGGTTTTGGTGATGATCATTACAATTCTCAAGAAGAAGCCAAAAAATCAACTCATATTATGATGTATCTAGGAGATGGGAAATTTATTCATCATCGTTCATCAGGAGTAAGCATTAACTCTCTAAATGAAATATCCTTTGGTAGTCGTGTTGGAGCACTATTCCCTGATAATAAAGGTAATATGGGTCCTCATGGTGCTATTACTATAATGACATTACAAAACTATAATTCTATCCCATCAAGTGTTCTAAATAACTATAGATACCCAGATGGTAAAGGAAATTTAGTTATAGTTAAAGATGGTGACACAAACCAAGCTAACTCTAACAAACCAAATAATAACACCACATATAAAGAGGGACATTACGAAGAAGTAACTGGTCTTCACTTTTGTGAAAGAGAAGATACTTCCAAATTGGTATTAATATTAAATGTTTTCTTTGTACTAGTTAGAATACTAGTTCCTATTATCGTAATAATTTCTATAATTATTTCTTTAAATCAAGTAATAATTGGTCAAGAAAAAATGAACGAAGTATTGAAAACATCTGCTAGAAGAATAATAGCTGGTTTAATAGCAATTTTAATACCTACTCTAATATCTAAAGTAATGGAAATAACAAAAGCTAATGTATCATTTGAACAATGTGTCGAAATGGCTCATCATCCTAAACCGACTAAAAAATGGGTAGAAGATAAAAATGAAGTTCCAACTGAAGAAATAAATAA
Organism: Bacilli bacterium; assembly: GCA_017411235.1. The sequence continues at coordinate 1,492 of JAFPMR010000073.1, forward strand.
TACTACAAGTAATGAATTAGGTATTAATAAACAAGGAACATTAATTACTATTTCCGATAAAAATATAACAAATTATTATTTTTCTAACCAAAAAGAAAATCTAAAAGCAAACGATAACAAATGGATTAAGACTAATCAAAATAAAACAGAATTTATTTTACTTCCAGGCAAATACTATGCCTACACTAAAGATAAAAATAACGAAATAAAAGAACAAGAAATAAATATTTCTACTAAAGACATTATTATTACCAATAACGTCACTGACATACAATTATTAACTACTGATATTGGAGCCTTTTTAAAACAAAAAGATTCATCCCTAGAAGAACTAAACAATATAATTGATCGAAGTGTTCAAATAGCTGGTATAAATAGTAAAGATGGTGCTGCCGCTGCAGCATTAGCTTTAACCCAAACTCTCTATATTAAGTATAAGATTAAAATACCATATGGTAATACCCATGGTACTCACCTAACGGAAGGTGTTCCACCTTCTTGGGGATCCAGTGATGTATCTGATAACGAAAAAAGACAAAATTTCTTAAATCAAGGAACCCATTGTGGTGGTTTCGTATCCTGGGCATACACCCAAGCAGGATTCGAAATGAACAGTGGTATAGGTTCATCAAAACAAATATGTGAATGGGGATATGGAATATATCGATCTTTATCTAATAATAACCAAGTACAAATTGGTGATATAATGACGTCAGCAAGTTCTTGTAATGATAGTAAACACGTTTCAATTCTTGTTGCTAAAGATAGTAATGGTTATTTTATAACCGAATCAAATGCCAGTATTGAAACAATCGATGGAACAAGAGTATTAACTGATAACATTGGTATTGTTACTTCATATGATAGATTTGGTAGTAGATGGTCTTCATACTTAGATATGTCCCCTACCATTACTTCAAGGAAAAAATAATATATAAAAAAGACACTAAACAGTGTCTTTTTTATATATATTAATCTTGTGTTCTATTATATTACTCTTTATCTTAGATGCTACTTCATCTCCATAGATTACTAAGAAACATTCTTTAGCTTCTTCATAACTATTAAAATTAAAACAAGTATTAATAGTAGTATCTAATTTAAAACCTTTACTTAGGATCCAATTGTTATAAGTACTAGTTCTATCATCTTTATCTCTTCCTCTAATAGTTTCAAACTCACTATTAGTAGCATTCTCTACTAAGATAATAGATCCTTTACATACTCTTTCTAATTCCTTTATAACTTTATTTCTTTCTTCTAAATCTAATATAGTACCTAGTACCCAACAAGATACTACTATGTCTACTGATTTATCTTCTAAAGGAATATTAGCTAAATTAGAACAGATAAATAATGAATTGGTTTTAGATGCTTTCTCTTTAGCTTTATCTAATTGTTTATTAGATAAATCTATACCAATATATTTATTACTAGTACTTTCTAATACATTTAAGAATTTACCAGTACCACAGCCGGCATCTAAAACTATTTTATTATTAGAAATATTCTTTAAATAATCAGCTACTTTATTTTCACTATCTTCTGCAATACTAAATATTTCATAATAATCATTATCTTCATAATAAGCTTTAGAGTCTTTTAATAGATTCTTCATCTAGTTCTACCTCTTTTATATCAAATGTTTCAGGGTATATCATATCTACTATATATTTAGCTATATTTCTAGATTTACCTATAGCAGGTCTAAAATGCATATGAATTCCAGGAACAGTATTAATCTCTATAATTCTATAACTACTATCTGTTTGTTGTTCTTCGATATTATTAGTCATAAAATCAATACCTACATATGGTAAACCAGGAAATGCTTTTAAGACCTTTAAACCTATTTCTATAACACTAGGATGTACTCTATCAGTGTAATCTTCACAGATTCCACCCATAGCTACATTAGAATTAGGTCTTAAATATACTTTTTCTCCTTTAGGTGGAATACTATTTAATGTTAATCCTTTTTTACTAATGTATTTAACTAATTCATCATCTACTAGTATTTCACATAAAGCATTAGTACGAGGATTC
>JAFPMR010000074.1 GCA_017411235.1 Bacilli bacterium
ATGGTGAAAAATTATGGCAACTAATAACTATGATGAACATTCAATAAAAATTTTAGAGGGCCTAGATGCCGTTAGAAAAAGACCAGGTATGTATATTGGATCTACTGATAAACGTGGATTACATCATCTTATTTGGGAAATTGTCGATAATGCTATCGATGAAAGTATTAACGGATATGGAGACTTAATAAAAATAACTTTAAATAAAGATGGTTCAGTAACTATCGAAGACCATGGACGTGGAGTTCCAGTTGGAATGCATGAATCTGGTAAATCAACACCAGAAGTCATTTATACTGTCTTACATGCCGGTGGTAAATTTGAAGAATCTGGTTACAAAGTATCAGGTGGTCTACATGGTGTAGGTGCTTCAGTAGTTAATGCCTTATCAAAATGGATGGAAGTAACAATCCATCGTGATGGTGCTATCCATACTATTAGATTTGAAAATGGTGGACATGTTGCTCAAAAACTAAAAAAGATTGGAACAACAAATCGTACAGGAACAACAGTAACATTCTTACCAGATCCAGAAATATTTAAAAACTGTAGTTTCTCATTTACAACTATTACTGAAAGAATGCAAGAAAGTGCTTTCTTAATAAGTAACTTAACTATCGAAGTAGTAGATGAAGAAGACGATCGTGATGTTAAATATCATTATGAAAATGGATTAATAAACTTTGTTGAATATATAAATGAAGGTAAAAACGTTCTTCATAAAGTAATAAACTTCAATGGTATTAAACAAGGTATTGAAGTAGATATAGCATTACAATACCAAGAAGGATATAACGAGAACATCTTATCATTCGTTAACAATGTAAAAACAAGTGATGGTGGTTCTCACGAAACTGGTTTTAAATCAGGTATTACTAAAGCATTCAATGATTATGCTAAAGATAATGGTTTCTTAAAAGGTAAAGATGCATCCTTTGAAGGGTCAGATGTCCGTGAAGGATTAAGTGCAGTTATCAACTTAAAGATTCCTGAAAAACTATTACAATTTGAAGGACAAACAAAAGGTAAATTAGGTACACCTGAAGCAAGAACTGTAACAGAACAAATTACATATGAAGGAATGAAATTCTTCTTAGAAGAGAATCGTGAAATAGCAACTACTATAGTAGATAAAGCATCACGTTCTAAAGTTGCTCGTGAAGCTGCTCGTAAAGCAAGAGATGCTGCTCGTAGTGGTAAAGGAAAAGAAAAGAAAGATAAAATCCTTTCTGGTAAACTTGCTAAAGCAACAGGTAAAGATGCTAAACTAAATGAATTATTCATTGTAGAGGGAGATTCAGCCGGTGGTTCTGCTATTAAAGGTAGAAACAATGTAACTCAAGCTATACTTCCATTACGTGGTAAAGTATTAAATACAGAAAAAGCTTCTCAAAATGAAATAGGTTCTAATGAAGAATTAAATACACTTCAATATGCCATTGGCGCAGGAATAGGTAATGAATGTGATCCAGAAGAATCTAACTATGGTAAGATTATAATCATGACCGATGCCGATGATGATGGAGCACATATTCAAATATTACTATTAACATTCTTCTATAGATTCATGAGGCCATTAATTGAACAAGGTATGATTTATGTAGCTAATCCACCATTATATGGATTAGACTTTGGTAAATATAAAGAATACGTTGCAACTGATGAAGAACTAGAAGAAAAGAAGAAAACTGCCAAAGGCTTTAAAGTACAAAGATTTAAAGGTTTAGGTGAAATGGACGCTAAAGAACTATATGATACAACAATGAATCCTGCTTCACGTAGTTTAATAAAAGTATCCATTACAGATGCTGCTTTAGCAGAAAAAAGAGTATCTGTTCTAATGGGTGATAAAGTAGAACCACGTAAAGAGTGGATTGAAGAAAACGTCGATTTCACATTAGAAGACAACTTTCTGTCCACCCCGGTCTCCATGAGCCTGCGTCATTTCGGCAACGTGGTCAGCGGCATGGTCATCACAAGTCTGCTGTACTTCGCGCTGTCCGCTGCGACCAAGGCGATCGGTGTGGCGTTCCTGACCATCGGTGTC
>JAFPMR010000075.1 GCA_017411235.1 Bacilli bacterium
AAAGTTGGGTGTTACCTTGGTATGGTGCACCTAACTTAGTTAGGTGCTTTTGTTTGTTCGGAGGTATTAGCAATGAAAAAGATTATCGTTATTATAATTTTAGTTTTATTTCTTTTCGGCTGTGGTAAGAAAGAAAAACAACATGATAATTTATCTATTGATTATCAAAAAGTGATAACGGTTATGTGTGATTCTAAATCTAATTACAATGATACTATTAAGGAATATCCTGATTATTATAATAGAGAGTTTAAAGATGGTCATAGTTTGTTAATTTATTATGTTGATGATAAAGTTGTTTTACTTATGTTTGATAAGAATGGAGAAAGAATTTTATCTGATTACAGAGTTATTTCAAGTTTAGGAATGAACGATTTTAAAGAAGTTGATAATGGAATGAATATTAAAGATATAATGGACTTAGATAAGAATGGATATTTTGGAGATAAGTATGCTAGTTCAAGAGATTATCCATTAAAATATAGTGAACATTATACAAAAGATAAATATTTTGTAAGAATAGATTATGATGATAAATATAATGTTAAAGATATTAGGTATGAAGAATTAAAAAAGTATTACTAGTTAGGGTAATTCTTTTTATTTGGTCCTTAATATGTTATAATTTGTAACAGGTGAAGTTTTATGAAGCAAGAGAATATTAGAAATTTTAGTATTATTGCTCATATAGATCATGGTAAATCAACTCTAGCAGATAGAATATTAGAGATTACTGGTGGAGTAGATAAACATGATATGAAAGATCAAATTCTTGATAGTATGGATCTTGAAAGAGAAAGAGGAATTACTATTAAGTTAAATGCTGTTCAATTAAATTATAATTATAATGGTGAAGATTATAAGTTACATTTAATTGATACACCAGGACATGTCGATTTTTCATATGAAGTATCAAGAAGTTTAGCAGCTTGTGAAGGTGCTATTTTAGTTGTGGATGCAGCACAAGGAATTGAAGCACAAACACTTGCTAATCTTTATTTAGCTATGAATGATGATTTAGTAATTATTCCAGTTATCAATAAAATAGATTTACCTAATGCTGATATACCTAAAGTAATGAAAGAATTACATGATGTATTAGGTTTTAAAGAAGAAGAAGTACTTTTATGTAGTGGTAAAACAGGTGAAGGTGTAGAAGATTTAATTAAAGCTGTAATTGAAAGAATTCCAGCTCCAAAAATTAATAATGATGCACCAACTAGAGCGTTAATCTTTGATAGTCATTTTGACGCTTATCGAGGAGTTATTGCACTAGTTAGAGTGTTTGATGGTAAGATTACTAACAAAGATACAATAAAGATGATGGCTACTAAAGATACTCATGAAGTTGTAGAACTAGGTGTAAATCATCCTAAAGAAGAAGTTAAGAATGAATTAGTTTCTGGTGAAGTAGGATGGATTAGTGGATCTATTAAAGATATTAGAAGTCTACGTGTAGGAGATACAATGACTACAGTTAGAAGTGAAGCAAGTGAACCACTTCCAGGTTATCAACCAATGAAACCAATGGTATATAGTGGAATATTCCCAGTAGAACCTAATAAATTTCCTAATCTTCGTGAAGCTTTAGAAAAATTACAATTAAATGATGCTAGTTTAGTTTTTGAACCAGAGAACTCAGAAGCTTTAGGTTTTGGTTTTAGAACTGGTTTCTTAGGTTTATTACATATGGATATTATTATGACTAGATTACAAAGAGAATTTGATTTAGATGTTATAGCTACAAGTCCTAGTGTTATTTATGAAGTAGTATTAAATAATGGTGAAATAGAAGAAGTTGATTCACCAACTAAGATGCCTGATAGAACTAAGATTAAAGAAATAAGAGAACCATATATTAGAACGAATATCTTTGTTCCTAGTGAATATATAGGTCCAATTATGGAATTATGTGAAGGCAAACGTGGAGATTATATAGGAATGGATTATATTGATCCAACTAGAGTAGATATTCATTATGAAATACCTTTAGCAGAAATAGTTTATGATTTTTATGATAAGTTAAAGAGTATGACTAAAGGATATGCTTCATTTGATTATGAAATATGTGGATATAAAGCTAGTGATTTAGTTAAGATGGATATTTTAATTAATGGTGATATAGTTGATGCTTTAAGTATAATTGTTCATAAAGATTTTGCTTATAATAGAGGTAAAGCAATAGTTGAAAACTTAAGAACTATAATACCAAGACAGTTATTCCAAGTACCATTACAAGCTAGTATTGGTAGTAAAGTAATTGCTCGTGAAAATATCGCAGCTATGAGAAAGAATGTATTAGCTAAATGTTATGGTGGAGATATTTCACGTAAGAAGAAACTATTAGAAGCACAAAAAGCAGGTAAAAAGAGAATGAAACAGATTGGTAAAGTTGAAGTACCACAAGAAGCATTCTTAGCCGTATTAAAGTCAGAAAAGTAAGGTAAAACTTGCTTTTTTTTGTTTAATGAATTAAGATAGTAACACTCATTAAGGGGGATGTGTTAATATGATAGATTTATCTACTACTGAAGAAGAAAAGGGAAGATATGTAACTGCAGTCCATCTAAAAGAAGATTCTTCAAACTATGTTGTTACTTATGCTGATGGGCATGAAGAAGAACATCCTTTTACTATTCATAACTTTAATGCTGAAATATATCGTATGAGAGATCAATTCTTTGCTAAAAAAGATAGATATATGGAAACATTAACTAGATTATGTGTTAAATCTGTAGGTAAGGAAGTAAAAACTCTTTTGTTATCTTTAATAGGTATAGTATTTACTGTTTCAATTCCATTACCAGTTGTTCTAAAAATTATTACAGTTTTATTAATAATCTTATTTGATATATTTAAAATACTATCTAGCAAGGTTGAAAGAGGATTATTGATTATTCAAATGTTAGGTATTGAAAATACTGAAAAATATATCGAAATGATGGATAAGTTTAAGATTGATGTTACGAATCCACATAATGGTGAAAAAGAGGAATGGTTCATGTATAGTTTAAATGAAGTTGGACCTGAAACAAATGTAGATCTATTAAGATTTATTGCTGAAAAAATGCCAGAACAGATGAAACAAGAAGAAGGCGGAAGATTATCTGAGCATTTTAAAGAAATATATGAAAGACAATTAGCTGAAGAAAAAGGAAAAACTAAGTAATACTTAGTTTTTTTATGTTATAATTAATTAGGTGATAAAAATGGAAAAGCAAGAAGTATTTAAAAAGGAATTAAGTTATGTTTATAATGAGGATGTTAGAGAATCATTATCTTTTATGATTGATCAAATTCCTGATTACTTTTTTACTATTCCAGCAAGTAGTACAGGAAAGTATCACCCTCAGTATGCTACTGGTGATGGTGGTTTAGTAAGACACACTAAAGCTGCTGTTAGAATGGCTTATGAATTGTTCGGAATTTATAAGTTTCCAGTTCGTACTAAAGATTTAATTATCATGGCATTAGTATTACATGATAGTGTTAAAAAAGGATATGAAAAGGAAGAACAATATACAAGATTTGATCATCCTTTAGTAGCATGTGATTTTATAAAGAAATATGAAAAAGATTTAAAAATTAATAAAGAAGATATTGAATTCTTATGTGAATGTATTTCTTCACATATGGGAAGATTTAATACTAGTGAATATAGTGATGTAATCTTACCTATACCTAAGAGTCCTGAACAAAAATTTGTTCATATGTGTGATTACTTAGCTTCTAGAAAAGTAATTGATGTTCACTTTGATAAAGATAACAATATTGTAGATGAATAAAAAGGGATGAATATAATGAAAAGATATGATGATACTAAAAGAGCATCTATATTGGGTATTATTGGTAATATATTTCTTTTTGTTATTAAAATAATTATTGGTTTGATTAGTAAAAGTCAAGCTATGATAGCAGATGCTGTTAATAGTGGATCTGATATTTTTAATTCTTTTATGACTTATATTGGTAATAGAGTTGCTAGTAAAAAAGCTGATGCTGATCATAATATGGGTCATGGTAAAGCAGAGTATATTTATGCAATGTTAATAAGTATTACTATGATTTTATTAGGAATTA
>JAFPMR010000076.1 GCA_017411235.1 Bacilli bacterium
AATATGTTATTATTAACATGTTCCTGGGGAATTAGCTCAGCTGGCTAGAGCACCTGCCCTGCACGCAGGGGGTCGCGGGTTCGAATCCCACATTCTCCACCAAGTTAAAAATTCCAAACTCGTTGAGTTTGTTTTTTTATGTAAAAAAGTACCAAAATGGTACTTTTTTTATTTAAAAAAATAGTGTCTATCTTTAATTAAGACTTTGGATTTTATTTCTTGGATTTCTTCTTCAGCTTCACGATCTAAGTCGTCATTATCAAGGAAACGATAATCGAGAGTTTTATATTCTCCTTTATGATAATCATAGAATACTCTATTTTCTACAGCGATATTCCAATCCATTAAGTAATAATTATAAAATCTAACATGTGGTTCTGCTGCTGTTGTTGTAATAACGTCATGAACTAATCTTTCAACTTTATCAAAAGCTAGGACGTATACTAGGAAATCTACACAACGATCTTTTTGACTTTTGCCATAATGTTCTAACCACCATTTGTATTTGGCAAGTTGACTTTTAGTAAGTTTGCTAGAACGGAAGATATCAATTCCTTCTTTGGCAGCTAAGGCTTCTTTTTCAGCAACATAATCTTTTAATAATGGTGCTGGTGGTCCAATTACGGCACCAGTATAGAAATTGAAATCATGGCCATTACAGTATTCTTCAGCAAATTCTTGATGCTTATTATCTTGTAAACGAAGAATCTTACCATCAGGTGTAATAAATGCTCCACCAATGGCTAAATCTGCATGATATGGAATAACTACGCTCATAGTTTTATCATCTCCAAGAGCACTATTTTACTCTCTTTTTTAGGAAAGTAAATAAAAAAGTAGATAAATAAATCTACTTTTTAACTTTCATTAACATCGATGATTGAGAACAATTCTTTATTGTCATTTAATTCAACAATGTTAAGTACTACGCCTTCGCCAGCTACAGTGCCACCAAGGTCTTCTAAAGCTTTTTTTATAGCTTTTAAAGTATTTCCTGTAGCGTAAATATCATCAATAATATAGAATGTTTTTCCTTTATATTTATCTTTTACTAGTTTAGGTAATTCAAGAGTGTCTTTACCATATTCTTTTTCATAATCGAAACTAGCTGCAACTGTTGATGGAGGTAGTTTGCCTTTTTTTCTAACTGGTACTAAACCAACTTTTAGATCTGTTGCAATAGCAGAACCAAACAAGAAACCTCTAGCTTCTGGAGCGACGATGTAATCAACGTTTAATGGTTTAATATGTTTAACAAATAGTTTTGTTATTTCAAGTAAAGCATCTTGTTGAATGATTAACGGATTAATATCGATAAATTCGATTCCTGGTGTTGGGAAATCATGTTCTGTACGTAAGTTTAAATCGCTTTTAAGTCTGTTTCTAAGTATTTTCATAAGTTACCTCTTTCTACCTAAATTATAGCATCATAAGTTGCTTTTTTGGTAAAAATATATATAATATATAGCACTGGGGGAATTAATATGATTAGAATGGATGCTAGACATGAAAAAGTTGCTGAAGAATTAATAGCAATGATTAAAACAGGACCTAGTAAGGTTAGAAAGATTACTCTATATGGAATGGGTAGATATTTTAAAGCACTTAAGACTTTTGGACCTGGAAGTCCAGTTGCTAAAGAAGCTTTAAAATCAATTAAAGAGATGTTGAAAATTCAACGTATAGAAGAAAAATTATTACTATTTATTCTAGATAATTTAGAATCATTTAATATTAGTGCTACTGAAGAAGCTGTATTAAGATTATATAAATTAAATGAAAATACATATATTACTTATAATGGTATTCTTGATAGAATTAATGAAGCTTGTATTGAGAAAGACCAGAATAAACAATTAAGACCTGAACAAGGTGTTAGTTCTCTATTAACTAATAATAGATATAAAACAATGGTTTTAGGTTTAACAAATACATTTGAAGATATTAAACCTTATTTACCATATGAAGAAGAATTCTGGGAATATATTAAACCTAAAGTTAGATTCCTTGAAACTAATGGTGAAGGCGCTAGACATGAATGTGGGTTCAGACTTATTCATGATGAAAATAATAAATTATGTGACATTCCTATTATTGTCGTTCCAAAAGTTGTTGATTATGAAACAGCAATGGAAGCTATTAGATTGTATAAGAGAGCACATTATTTATATACTTGCCTTGGAAAAGACATGAAAGAAATCCAAGCAACAAATGCTAATGAAGAACAAATGCAATATAGAGAAAACATTGAGAGAGAAGCTAATAGAAGATTTAGATAAGCATTGCTTATCTTTTTTTATGCAATTAAAAAAGGTAGATTACTCTACCTTTTTTTATTCACTTAACTGTTCTGCTAATTCAGATTCAACTGTATTTTCAATTATTTCAGTTTCTTCTCTGATTTCATTGTCATCGATAAGTTGTTCTTCAAGGAATTCACTTGGTTCATCACTCATGAATTCTTTTTCAAGAATCATTTCGATATTTGAATATTGTCTAGCACCAGTACCAGCAGGTATTAGTTTACCTATAACAACGTTTTCTTTTAATCCTCTTAATTCATCAACTTTACCTTTAATAGATGCATCAGTAAGAACTCTTGTAGTTTCTTGGAATGATGCAGCTGATAACCATGAATCAGTTTCTAGAGAAGACTTAGTAATACCTAACATGATTGGACGACCTGTTGCAGGAACTCCACCATTTAAGATTACTGGTTTATTAGCAGCATTGAAGTCATGAACAGATACTGTTAATCCTTCTACTAAGTCAGTGTCTCCACCGTCAACTATCTTCATCTTAGAAATCATTCTTCTTACAATTACTTCGATGTGTTTATCAGAGATATCAACACCTTGTGATTTGTAAACTTTTTGAATTTCTTTTAAGATGTAGCTTTCTGCAGTGATTGGGTCAGTTACAGCAAGTAATTCTTTTGGACTTACTGATCCTTCAGTAAGTTGTTCACCTGCTACAACTTCTTGACCAATTTCTACACGAACTTTAGCATTGTATAGAGTTGTATGTTCACGAGATTCAACGTCATTCTTAACAACAATCTTGTGTTTTCCATTAGCAGCTTCAATAGATTCTACAACACCTGAGATTTCAGAAATTGTAGCTTTTGCTTTTGGAGTACGTGCTTCGAATAATTCTTCAACACGTGGAAGACCTTGAGTGATATCGGCGTCACCACCATGCGCAACACCACCAGAGTGGAATGTACGCATTGTTAATTGTGTACCTGGTTCACCAATTGATTGAGCAGCCATAACACCAACAGCTTCACCTGTTTCAACAAGGTTACCTGTTGCTAAGTTACGTCCGTAACATTTTTGGCAAACACCATATTGACTCTTACATGTTAGAGCTGAACGAATTTCAACTTTCTTGATTCCAGCTTTAACGATCTTCTTAGCTATATTTTCATTGATCATTTCGTTACGATCAACGATAACTTCTTTAGTTTCTGGATTGATTACTTTTGTTGCAGTATATCTACCAACGATACGATCTTCTAGAGATTCGATAACGTTTCCAACTTTTTCATCAATGAAGTCTGAAACTTCTATACCTGAAATTGCACCACAATCTTCTTCTTTAACAATGATATCTTGAGCAACGTCTACTAAACGACGAGTCATGTAACCAGAGTCAGCTGTACGTAAGGCTGTATCGGCAGATCCTTTACGAGCACCGTGTGTACTTAAGAAGAATTCTGATACGTTTAATCCTGAAATGAAGTTTGATTTAATTGGGATTTCAACTGGTTGACCATTTGGTTTTGCCATTAATCCACGCATACCAGCAAGTTGTGTGAAGTTTCCAGCATTACCACGGGCTCCAGAGTTCATCATCATGAAGATAGGATTATGATGGTCGCCACCAGAAATACCTTTTAATTCTTCCTCAACGTCATCTTTTGTATTATTCCATACTTGAATTACGTTGTTGAATCTTTCTTCTTCAGTTATTAAACCTCTTTGGAATTGTTTGTTGATCTTATCAACTTTTTCTTGTGCTTCATTAATCTTATCATCTTTATCTTTAGCTTCTACGATATCGAATGCTGATACTGTAATACCAGCGATTGTAGAATATTTGAAACCTAAATCTTTTAAGTCGTCTAGGAATGCTGATGTTTCAGTAGTCTTATAACGTTTAAAGATTTGAGCAATCATTTGAGATAAGTTCTTTTTGATAAATGGAGCAACTGGTTCCATTTTAGCAATTTCTTCTTTAATATTACTTCCCATTGGTAAGAAGAACTTACTTGGAGTAATATTTTCAATATTTTCTTTACTTGCTTCATTAATATATGGGAATGAATCTGGTAGGATTTCATTGAATATTAATTTACCAGCAGTAGTTACTAGATATTTACCTTTTTGTTCATCAGTAAAGATCTTGTATTTGAATGAGTTTACTGGAACAGCAATTCTTGTATGAAGAGTAATTTCTCTTCTTTCATAAGCCATAATAGCTTCATTACTATTCTTATAAACTTTACCTTCGTTTGGTTCTCCAGGTTCTTCAATAGATAGATAGTAGTTACCTAATACCATATCTTGTGATGGAGTAACGATTGGTTTTCCAGATTTTGGATCTAGAATATTTTGTGCACCAAGCATTAATAATCTAGCTTCAGCTTTTGCTTCTTCAGATAGTGGTACATGGACAGCCATTTGGTCACCATCGAAGTCAGCGTTGAATCCTGTACAAACTAATGGGTGTAGTCTTATAGCTTTACCACCAACTAGTTTTGGTTCGAATGCTTGAATACCTAATCTATGAAGTGTTGGAGCACGGTTTAGTAATACTGGATGTTCAGTAATACAATCTTCAACGATATCCCAAACAGCTTCATCTCTTTGTTCTATTAATTTTTTAGCTCCCTTAATATTATGGGCTAATCCTCTTTCTACTAAACCATGAATTACATGTGGTTTGAATAGTTCAAGAGCCATTTCTTTAGGAATACCACATTGATACATCTTTAAGTTTGGTCCTACACAAATAACTGAACGACCTGAGTAGTCAACACGTTTTCCTAATAAGTTTTGACGGAAACGTCCTTGTTTTCCTTTTAACATACTTGATAAAGATTTTAAAGGTCTATTTCCAGCAGCTGTAATACTTCTTCCACGACGACCATTATCGAATAATGAGTCTACTGCTTCTTGAAGCATACGTTTTTCGTTTTGAACAATAATTGTTGGAGCACCTAACTCTAATAATTTTTTAAGACGATTATTTCTATTGATAATTCTTCTATATAAATCATTTAAGTCAGATGTAGCAAAACGACCACCGTCTAATTGAATCATAGGACGAATATCAGGTGGAATAACTGGTAGAGCTTCAAGAATCATCCATTCAGGTTTATTACCTGATTCTTGGAATGCTACTAAGCAGTCTAGACGTTTTACTAAACGAATACGTTTTTGACCATTAGTGTTTTCAAGTTCAGCTCTTAAGTCTTCTACTTCTTTATCTACGTCAACTTGTTTTAATAATTTTTGAATTGCTTCAGCACCCATTCCAACTTCGAATGTGTTGCCATATTTTTCATAATATGCACGATATTCTTTGTCAGATAATGTTTGCTTTTTCTCCAATGGAGCTTGTCCTGGATCAATTACTACATAACTTACGAAATATAGTACTTCTTCTAGATCACGTGGTGACATGTCTAGAACTAGACCCATTTTTGATGGAACTCCTTTAAAGAACCAGATGTGTGAACATGGAGAAGCTAGTTCGATGTGACCCATACGTTCACGTCTTACTTTTGATGAAGTAACTTCTACTCCACATCTATCACAAATAACATTTTTATATCTTAATCTTTTGTACTTACCACAAGAACATTCATAATCTTTAGTAGGTCCAAAGATCTTTTCACAGAATAAACCGTCACGTTCTGGTTTTAAAGTACGATAGTTGATTGTTTCTGGTTTTTTAACTTCACCAAAAGACCAACTTCTAATTTGTTCAGGAGATGCAATTCCTATTTTGATACCTTTAAAGCTATTAGCATCTATCATAGTTCTTCACCCTCCTCTACTAAACCTTCTCCGGGAAAGTCGATGTCATCTAAGCTTTCTTCGAAGTCATCTTCTTCATCCATGTAATCATCTTCATATTCTTCAGATGGTTCTTCAGGTTCTGGAATGATTTCTTCTTCATCATTCATTTCTTTACCTATTTCATTAATTGAAATAGCTTCTTCTTCCTCTTCATGTTCTAAGTCTTGGATATCACATAAGTTGTCATCTTGATCAACTATTTGAATATTTAAGCCTAGAGCTTG
>JAFPMR010000077.1 GCA_017411235.1 Bacilli bacterium
AAGAGGTGAATTATCAAGATGTGATGCTATGGGTATTACTAAAATGGTTCTTCATCCAGGTAATGCAATAGGTATTACACCAGAAGAAGGAATAAACAATATTATTGAAGCAGTTAATACTATTTTAGACGGTTCTACTAAATGTAAAATTTTATTTGAAACAATGGCTGGTAAAGGTACAGAATGTGGTAGAACTACTGATGAAATAGCAGCGTTAATTAATGGTGTTAATAAAAAAGATCAAATCGGTGTTTGTTTAGATACCTGTCACTTATTTGATGGCGGTTATGACCTAACTAAATTTGATGAATACTTAGATGAATTTGATTCAAAAGTAGGATTAAAATACATTGAATGTGTTCATGTTAACGATTCTAAAAACGAATGCGGTTCTCACAAAGATCGCCATGCTAATATTGGTATTGGTAACATTGGTTTTGATACCTTAATTAGTATAATTTATAACAAAAGATTAGAGAATATTCCTAAGATTTTAGAAACCCCATATATTGGTGATACAGATGATGCTAAAGAAAGACTTTATCCACCATATAAATATGAAATAAGAATGATTAGAGATAAAAAATTTGACAAAGAGTTCTTAAACAAGACAAGAGAAGAGTATAAAGACAAATAAATATTTGAAAAAATAAAAAAATATGGTACAATATTACCGGATTAAAAAAAGGAGGGCAGTATATCATGGCAAAAAACGAAAATAGACCACATGTTCCTTTAGTTTGTACAGAATGTAAACATGAAAACTATGTTACAGAAAAGAACAAAAAGAATACTACTGAAAAGTTAGAACTTAAAAAATTCTGTAAGTGGTGTAATAAAACAACTGTTCATAAAGAAAAGAAATAGTATTGAGGTGTAAAAATGAATGGCTTAATAAATATTAATGATATTAAAAATGGAATGACTATCATTTATGATGGTAAGTTATATCTAGTACAAAGCTTCTTACACGTTAAACCAGGTAAGGGTGCTGCCTTCATGAAGGTTAAAATGCGTAACTTAAAAACTGGTGCTATTATTGAAGAAACTATCAATAGTAGTGTTAAGGTAGAAAAAGCTCACGTAGATAAGAAAAAAATGGTATACCTATATAATAGTGGTACTGGTTATGTATTCATGGATAATGAAACATACGAACAAGTTGAAATTACAGAAGATAAATTAGAAGATACTAAGAAATTCTTAATTGAAAACTTAGAAGTTCAAATTGATTTCTACGAAGGAGATATTATTGGTATTACATTACCTGAAAAAATTGAATATACAGTTGCTGAAACAACTGAAGCAGTTAAAGGTAATACAACTAATAATGCTCAAAAAGATGCAACTTTAGATAATGGTTTAGTTATCAAAGTTCCATTATTCATTAACGAGGGTGAAAGAATTATTGTTTCAACTCTTGATGGAAAATATTCAAGTAGAGCTTAATAAAGCTCTTTTTTTGTGCTATAATTTAGGAAGAATAGGTGATTAGCATGGAAGACAAAATCATAGAGTTCTTAGATCAAGGAGAATTTACTGAAGAAGCACTTCTAAAAACTTTCACTTTTAATGAAAGAAAAATAATCGCTTTAGAAGGAAACTATGACACTGCCGTATTCTTAAGTAAATGCCAAAGTAGAAATATCCATGTACTAACACCTGAAGAAGCTTGGGAACTAATTAATCTTCCATCAACACTTGAAGGAGGTACTCTTTTAGATACCTTATCTGATTATCTTACACAAGATCAATTATATAAATTTACATTAGAACAAGGCTTTACTATAGCAGCTTATCGTATAACTAATGGAAAATATGTCGTATCTTTAATCGAAAAAGGAATAATACCTAAAGAAGAACTATTAAATTGTATATGTAGTATTGAAGAAGATTCCATTAAATTAGGAGCAATGCGTAGATATCTCAAAAAAGAAGATTACTTTAGTGTCTTACTATCTTTAAATACAGATGGTGCTAGAATTGATTCCCTAAGATATATACCACGTTCAGAACGTGGCGATATAATTGAAAGAATTGAATCAGATGAAGTAAAAGAAAGTTTTATTACTCTAATGCAACCTAATAAAGGAAGCATTATCGCTACTTTAAAATCTGATGAAGTGAAAGAACACTACTTTAATAAGTTTTTCCGTTTCTTTAATGCTTATGAAAAAGCTAGAATAGTAGCTTCTTTTAAAGATGTTGCTTATATTGAAAAATACATAGATAGATTAAAATCAGGAATTGCCATAGCTGAATACTTTTCTAGAAGTACAAGAACAGATGATATTCATATAAAAGAAAAACTAGCAGATAGCATAACTAAAGAAGATGATATCATTCATGCATTATCTCGTCTTCCAGAAGGTACTATTAGAACTAGACTTCTATCTCGTTTACGTACAGATAAATACATAAAAGAATTATTTAGTTCTGATAGATATAAACTAAGTGATGCTGTATATATGATTGAAAGAGTAGATGAATCACTAAAAGAATTCATTGCCAAAAGATTATCTAACAAGAGTATTATTTATACATTATTAAAATATCTTTCTAATGAAAAAGTAATAATGAATATAATTGATCATCAAGATTCTTATCCAGATTATCAAGATGAATATGAATACCTTGTAGATATCTATACCAATAAATATCATTTAAATAAAGAACACTTAATCGCCTTATTAAAAACTGTTGGTTGTTCTTTATTTAACAAAATAAATAATGAGAATATTCAAAAAGCTATCAATCTTGATGAAGAACCATTCTCTAAATATTTAAGAATAATAAATCCAGAAAATTATACAGTTACTGAATCTGCTCAAAACGATGTTTTAAATTCATTTATTCAAAGAGAATTTAGGTTAACACAAAGAAACTATTATGAAATATTTCCTAATTTAGTTCATGCTTTAGATGACAATAACCAAGAATTGGTAGAAGAAATACTTGATGAAATAGGTAACTATATAGATTATAAAGAATTCAATACTTCAAAAGAAGAATTGTTAATAGGATTAAAAAAAGATCGAGTTAATACCTTGAACTTAATCAATGAAATAACTCCTAAATATCTTGTTTTAAAAAGAAATGAATTTGTAAGAGAACAAATGGAATCTAGTAAAAGAATATGTTCTAATCGTCATTACGAAAAGAATAGTTTTGCTAACTTCTTCTTTAAAAGGAAGAAACCTGAAGTTATTTTAGAAGATATCAAATTAATCCTTGATGGTTTTGATTATACAAAAGAAGAACTAGCATTAATAGAAGATAGTGAATTATTCATTAAATTGTTCTCTTTTAAGAAAGATTCAAAATTAGTAGGAGATCTATTACCAGAAGAAAAGAAAAAACTTAGTATATTAATATCTATCATTGATAAAAGATATAATACTCACGTATCTGGAAATAAACCTATACCAATAAAATATGAAATAAAACCAACTAAGATGTCTGATGTTGTTAGTATTATGGCTGGTATAAATCCAGAACAATTACAACAAACTCTTTTCCAAGATGAAGAATCATTTAAAGAATTAATAACATTCCTAAAACAATATCGTATTCTAGGATGGAGTGGCAAATACGAAAGAATAGCTCTCGACGCTGATGTAGTTTATTCTGAATACATAGTATCAGAATTAATCAATAACTATGGAGCAATAATAAAAGCAATAGAACAAGATGCAAAAGCTAAGAATGTACCTGTTCAAAAAACTCTAACAAGAATAATGGATAGAGCTAGTTTATATGATTCTTATTCTCGTCGTTATAATGTCTTATTTGGTAAAGAAGATATGGCATATTTAAAAACTAATCCAACTCCAAATAGTAGTGGTTTGTCTAGAGAAGAAAGAATCAAAGCAGCTGTTTCTTTAGTACCAAAAATGTATCAAAGAAAATCAATACCAGTTCCTCCAGTTGATAAAACATATGAATTAAAAAATAATCGAAAAATAAACATCGTTGTTGGAAATACAACTGATATGATTAATTTAACATATGGTGAAAGAACTGGTGCTTGTATGCGTATTGGTGGAGCAGGTAATTCACTATTTAACTATTGTTTATTAGGAAAGAATGGATTCCATATTCGTTTCACTAATCCAAAAACTAATGACTTTGTAAGTAGAGTATCTTGTTTTAGAAATGGTAATACTTTATTTATGAATCAATTAAGAGATAGTGTATCATCAGAGTATTCAAATAAAGATTTAATAGAAGCAACTGAATTAATTGCTAAAGAATTAATTGAATTAACAAAAAATAGTGAACTACCAATCGATAACGTTGTAATAAATAATAACTATGCTATGGGTGAATCAAATAAACATCCACAAGATATAGGTGTTGAAGATATTAAAAAAGGCTTAGATGATTTCTATTCTGATGTTGATAGTTATGCAATAGTACTAGCAACTTCTGATCCAAACAATAAACTAGTACCTATTAAACTATCTGGTAGAGTTCCAGAATATCTCCCACAACGTAGTAAAAAGAACATCTATAAAGGTGAAAAAGCCATTGAAATGGTTGCTCATTACCATCTATTAGACGAAATATTAGATGGTAAATCTATCGAGAAAAAAGAAATAGAACTAAATGAAAATATAGTAACCTGCATCTGTGGAGAAGACTGGTATGTATCTATCGATAAATTCGGTGTAGTAGATAATTACGTTTTAAAGAATACACGTCGTAAAAAAGAAGCTCTAGAAGAAATGGGTAAAGCAATTACAGAATTAAGACAACAAGAAGATGTCCTTTCTCCTGATGAAAGAAAATTAGCATAGGAGGTATATATGAAAACATTTGGTAAAATAAAAGACTTTGATGGCTATAATGGTACTATCAAAGGAATAGATGGCAAAGAATATCTATTAATGAAAAAAGAAATAATACCTCCACAAGAATTACACGAAAATGACAAAGTATGCTTTGAACCAGAACACTTTGAAACAGTAGAAACAGAAGAAGATATAGCTAGATTTGTTAAGAAACTAGAAAAAAAGAGCAAATAGCTCTTTTTTTATGTCAATAGAAGCCCCTAAAATAAGGAATTTAGGTACATATTTCCTCTAATATGGTAAAATATATGTTAGAAATGGCAGTTTTTATATGCCTTAAAAAGGTGATTATATGTTTGAATACGAAGGTATTAAAATTAATTACAAAGACTATGGC
>JAFPMR010000078.1 GCA_017411235.1 Bacilli bacterium
AAATATTTCCATTAAAACTATAATTGGTAACGCCATTAAGAATAACATTAACATATTATGAGCACTAATTGGTTCTGTTCTTAAAATATGACTTAAGAATGGAACGTTCATAATAATTAATTGTAATCCGATAGAACCAAATATAGCTACTAAAATAAATGGATTACTAAATGGATTTGTTTTAAATACAGATTTCTTTTCAGAACGACAATTAAATACGTGAATATTTTGCATGAATACCATTAATGCCATGATATAACCTCTAGCAACACTAACATCCATATTTAATTTCTTTAACAAGAATACCCATACACCAAATACTACTAATCCCATAAAAATACCAGATAGCAATATTTCGCTAGTTAATAATCTATCAAAGACAGATTCTTTTGGATCTCTTGGTTTATCGTCCATTAAATCGTCTTCTTCTCGTTCAAATGATAACGCTAAATCCTGTAAGCCATCAGTTACTAGGTTTAACCATAATAATTGAACAGCAATTAATGGCATTGGTAAATTAGTCATAATTGCCAAAACAAAGAATAATACTTCACATAAACCACATGATACTAACATATAGATTACTTTTCTAATATTGGCATAGGCGTTACGTCCTTCTTCAATACCAGAAACAATACTCATAAAGTTATTATCAATAATAATCATATTACTTGTTTCTTTTGCAACATCAGAACCGCCACCCATGGCAACACCAATGTTAGCACTCTTAATAGCTGGTGAATCATTAACACCATCACCAGTAACTGCAACGAATTCTCCGTTACGTTTTAAAGCTTCAACTATTTCTAGTTTTTGAATTGGTGTAACTCTTGTATAAACTGTTTTAGTCTTAACAAATTTATCAAAAGATATTTGACCTTTTGCTAATTCTTCATCAATTAAACTACCATTAGCTACTTCATCATAAGATTTAGCAATACCTAAATCTTTAGCAATTGAATAAGCTGTTAGAGGGTGGTCTCCAGTAACCATTAATACCTTAATACCAGCTCTCTTACAATTCCTAATACTTTCTTTAGCTTCTTCTCTAATTGGATCAATAAAAGCAACTAATCCTAAGAATACTAGATTAGGAATATCTTTCTTTGAATATGATTCCTTTTGTTTAAAAGTATCTACCTTATTACTTGCTAAAGCTATAACACGATAACCTTTACCAGCTAATTCCTCATTCTGTTTAAGAATACCATCTTTATTAATCTTAACTACTTTATCTCCATCATACATCTTATCGCAGAATTCAAATAAAGTATCTACAGCACCCTTACAAGTTACATAAGTATCATCACCATTTTGATAGAAAACAGCTGAATACTTATTCTCAGATTCATAAGGAATACCACCGACAATTTGATTGTGTCCATAATCAACGTCAGCTTTTCTAGCTAAAGTTAAGAAGGCAATATCAATACTGTCTCCGAAACTAGTCCAAATATTATCAGTACATTCAATACCAGCTTCATTATTTAATAAACCCATTAAAGCTATCTCATTAGCTTTTTCTCTAAACTCTTTAGGTCCTGTAATATCGCCATCATCATAATATCCAGTACCACTTACTTTATAAACTGTTCCGTTTGGCAAAATAATTTCTTTAGCAGTTTGTTCATTAACAGTTAATGTACCAGTTTTATCACTAGCAATAACTGTACAACTACCTAAAGACTCAACAGCATTTAACTTCTTAACAATAACGTTTCTCTTACTCATTCTAGAAGACCCTATTGTTAATGCTAAAGTCAATGCTAAAGGTAAACCTTCTGGCATTGCTGAAACAGCTAAACTTACAACTGACATAAATACTTCATCAATCTTATATCCCTTAACAGATAAAAGAATAACCAAAATAATTGATACAGCAACAATTAAAACACTTATTTGTTTTGTAAACTTATTCATTCTAACAGTTAATGGTGATGGAGCTTCATCAGCTTCATTAACCTTCTCTGCTATCTTACCTATTTCTGTATCAGCTCCTGTACTAGTAACAACACAAGTTCCTCTACCTGTAATAACACTAGTACCAGCATATACCATATTCTTACTATCACTAATCGCTTTTACATCTGCACTAACTAATGCATTCTTTGAACTCTCAATAGATTCACCTGTAAGAATAGATTCATCAATACATAAATTACTAGAAGATATTAATCTAGCATCAGCAGATACCTTACATCCAGAACTAAGTAAAACAACATCACCTACTACAAGATTACTAGCATCTATTTGTCTTTCTTTACCATCTCTTATAACATCTACTTGTACTTTAATCATGTTAGCTAAAGCTTCAGCACTCTTATTAGCTTTCCATTCTTGAACAGTACCCATAATAGCATCAACCATTATGATAAAGATAATAGCTATAGCATCAGTATATTCTTTAATAAAAATAGATAATATTGCTGCCGCTATCATTATCATGGTAATAGCATTATAGAATTGCATAAAAAAAATCTTTAATATACTATCTTTTTCTTTTTTAGGTAATTCATTAGGTCCATACTTTAGAAGTCTTTCTTTAGCTTCCTTATTACTTAGCCCTTCCTTACTAGTTCCAAGCCTTTCATATAATTCCTTTTCATTCATTTGTTGGTAATCTTTCATGTGTTCCTCCTCTACCTAACGCTATATATTATACCACAAAAAAGCCCTTTTTTAAAGGGCTATACAATGTCTTTCGTATGTATTTTTATCTGTATCAATCACTACATAAGTAAACAATGGATCTCCTAGTTCACTTTGCCCTGCTTGAATACATATAGTATTTCCTATTTTACAATTCCATACTCCACTTAAATCATAAGACTCATGAATATGACCATGTAATGACATATAAGCATTACTCTTTTCAATAAACTTTCTAATAGCTTTAGATCCTGCCTTACATCCATCAATACAATAATCTAAACCACTATCGCTAGGAGGATCATGTAAGATATATATTACTTTATCCCCTTCTTTTCCTTTAGGTAAAGATTCGACAATATCTTCCATCTTAGGATATGTTTTTCTAAGTTCTCTCCATTCATCTACACTAATTTGTTTACGACATTTATCTACATAAATAACATCACTTTTTTGATAAGGCATTTCTAAACCTTCTTCAATAGCAATATGATCTTTTCTTTTAAAAGGTGCATCTAAAACATAACAAGAACCAATAAAACTAATACCATTAGTGGAATATGGTTCTACTTCTACACTATGTACATTAGGATACTCCTTAATCATTTCATAATACTCTTCACAAGGTATCTCTAAATCATCATTACCTACAATACCAATATAAGTAAGATTATTATCTAATAATTTCTTATAGTATTCTCTTAAATAAGTATTAATAAATTCTTTTTGTACTGGTATTCTTTCTTTAGCATGTTTAGCAAATAAATCTCCACCAACTACAATAGTATCAATATTTAATTCATGACATAAATCAATTAGTTTTTCGTACTTGTTTCTATCTCCATGAATATCACTAGTATATATAAACTTCATATCATCACCTCATATACTTTTTTAATAGATAACCATAATTATCTATAAATACATCTACTACTTCTTTAACAAAAGAATCTAAAGCTCTTTCTTCAAATATTATCATCTTTTCATTGCTCAATCTACTATAAATTTTATCTAATCTATTAAAGATATCATTTATTTTAGAAAGATCTATCTCCTCAACATGACAATCAAAATCATTTCTTTCAATATAAGCTCTTAATTTATCTACATTTAAATCTATCTTAAATCTCTTAATTAAATAACTATCACTTCTTGAATATTCTTTATATAAACTTTGTTTACTTAATTTACTAAAGAAAGATTTTGCTTTAATTACTCTATCACTCTTTCTTATCTTAACGTAATAAAAATTATCTGTTTCAGTTACTTTATTAAAACCAGTATCCATAAAAGTAATCTCTTTTGGTAAGAATACTTTAAAATAATAAAAATCTGTACATAGATGAAAGAAATAAGCTAATGTTTCAATATGTTTTTTAATATCTTTTTCATACTTTTCTAAGAATACATCACAATTAGGAAACTCTAATATCTTATTAGTCTTTCTTCTAAAATGGGTAACTCTCTTACTTCTTTGAATATTTCTTTTATTAATAAATTCATTTAATGAATAATCTATATCTACTTGTTTAATATCAGGAATCATATTGCCTATAATAAATTTCATTTTATCTTCTTCATTTAGTTTTAATCTACTAATTAATTCCTTAGCACAAGCTGTATGACCTATATATGACGGCATTAATATCACTCCTTAAATAAAAGTAACTAAATACTTCTATTTAGCTACTTAATACTTCATCAATTTTAATATCTTCAAGAGATCCTAAAGGATCAAACGAGTACATATATTTAGCACCTGCTACTTCTTCAATAGTAGCATTATCTTTAATTGTTTTACCCAGTTGACTAGTATCTTCCTTATTTGATCCATTAGAAAAAGAATAACTATCTATAATGGTACTTACTATAAACAAAATAATAAATAGAATTAAGAGTATTATATTCTTCTTCATATTTTCACCATATCTTATCTTATATATTATAACACAATTATTTATTATATTCTCGATTAATCCATTCCATAATTAATTCAACAACATAATTGACCTGATTATCTGAAAGTTCAGTTCCTTTACCTATATGATGCCATTTTTCTAAACAACCTCTACAACAAGTAGCTGTCGCATGTCTTGCTATGAAAACCGGATGGCCTTTCATTGGTGTTTGTTTACCATCATTTGGTATATATGAAGGTTTCAAATTCTTATTTATAAAATCATATGCATGCTCTCTTACTTTGTCCAAACCTTTTTCGTCAATATAAGAAATCATATATTTACGCAAATGAAAAGAAGATCTAAATTTAGATCTAGATAATTCTTCTAGTTTATTGTTTATAATCTTCTTTGCATTACTATTCATTTAATCACTCTTTTATGAACGTACTATTACATATTGCATGCTAATAGTTACATTATCATAAGTAATATCGATATCGACATCACTTTCTTCTCCTTCAGAAGGATTAACTTTAGTTTCTACTTTAGCAATAGATTGATAAGATTCAGCTACTTCATCAATAATATATAACTTATCATCTGTTGTAACTAAATAATACTTTTCTTTATTTTCCTTTTCTGCATATATAACATATTTAGCAGTTAATTCTTCCTTAGTAGCTTTATCTTTGATAGCAACATCATTAACAAGAACTTTACCATCATCATAAACTACTACATTATCATTTAATTTACTATCAGTTACTCCATAGCAAACAGGCATCATATAATATACCTTATCTTCAAATTTCTTGATTGCTACAGCGCCTTCTTCATTATTTTCAAAGTAAAGAATACCTTTTTCAGTTTCAATAACATATTGAGATAAACCATGACAAGCATTAGAACCACCATGATCTACATAGTAAGTACCGATTCTTTTAATCTTATCTTCAGTTTTCATAATAGAATAATTACCCTTATGATAACGATATAAAGTACCATCAAGTCCTAAAACATAAGAATCACCATCGTCATACGTTTCAATGTTATTATTAACTTCATAGCCTTGAACCATGTTGCCTCTAATATTAACTGTTCTAGGAGTTTCTTCCCATTTTATATTAAGACCATGTTGCTTTAATTCAGCAACATTAATAAACTCTTGATGTACATTAGTACCTGCAGCAAAGTCTATTTCTTTTTCAAATATTTCTTTTACTTCTTCAGGTGTTTTATTCTTTACTTCTTCTTCCTTTTTGCCACATCCTACGATTAGTAGAAAAGCAATTAATAGTAATAAATATTTAACTTTCTTCACTACATTTCCTTCTTCCATAAACCATGTAGATTACAATAAGCGTATACTACCATACCTTCTTCATAATCAAAGAAAGCTTCTGGTTTATCTCCAGGTTTATAAAAATATTTAACAACACTATCATTATATTCTGCAGCAATCCAAGGAATATAATGTTCTTCAGTCATCGGATGTTCTACCTCTCCAACTCTAACATATAAATGATCTCCTTGTATTTCACAGAAAGGAACATGTTTTTCAACTGCTGCATCAACACTTCCAGGAACTAATTCCTTCATTAGTTCGCCACAACAAGTTAATGAATCACACTTTTCATCTAATACTTCTACTAGTTCCCCACATTTCATACATTTAAAAATCTTCATATTATCACTCCTAATCTAATTTTATCATAAATAAAAAGATACTAGTATATTATTTAGTATCTTTTTTTATATCTATTGGATTAACATGAATAACAGTTAAATATATTTCTTCAACTCTTTTATGAATATCTCTTTCTAACCTATCAGCAATTTCATGACTTTCAAAAGTACTCAAATTACCATCTACAAATATAGAAAAATTAACCATATACTTATAACCTACTGGTGTAGCATTAAAATGATTAACTTTAACTATTTCAGGATATTCATCTATTATTGCCATTACTTCGTCTTTAGTTTCAGATGATATTGTTTTATCCATTAAAACATCATAGCTTTCAACAAATATCATAACTCCTGTATAAACTATCCACATTGAAATTAGTATACCTACTATAGCATCAACATACTTAATACCATAATAAGACATTATTACTGATAATAAAGTTAGCATTGTAATAAATACATCGTTTCGATGATCTTTACTATTGGCTTTAACTAATAGATTATTATGTTTCTTACCAACTTTACTAGTATAAATATATAACAATAATTTAGTAATAATTGTAACAAAACACACAACTACTAACCAAATACTATAATTATATTCTTGTCCTTTAATCATTAAAACAACTGAATCAGATAATACTTTAATTCCT
>JAFPMR010000079.1 GCA_017411235.1 Bacilli bacterium
GAAGAATTCTTACAATACTTAAAAGGATTTAAATTCCATGGTGATATCTTCGCAATACCAGATGGAACTCCAGTATTTGCAAATGAACCAGTACTTACAGTAAAAGCTCCATTAATTGAAGCACAAATAGTAGAAACAATCTTATTAAGTTACTTAAATGCTGGAATCATGTATACAACAGCAGCTAAGAGAGTAACAGAAGCTGCTGGTGAAATTCCAATTATGGAATTCGGAGCTCGTAGAGCACTTGGACCAGAAACAGCAACAATGGCATCTACATACGCAGTTATTGGTGGATGCGTAGCAACATCTAATGTTCTAGCTGGTGAAGAAAAAGGAATTCCAATTAGTGGAACATTCGCACACTCATTTGTAACATCTTTCCCAACTGAATATGATTCATTCATAGCATATGCTGATACATATCCAGATAACTGCATCTTATTAGTAGATACATACGATGTATTAAGAAGTGGTGTTCCAAATGCCATTAAAACAGCAAGATACCTAAGAGAAAGAGGACATGAACTAAAAGGAATCAGAATTGATTCAGGAGACTTAGCTTACTTATCAAAAGAAGCAAAAAGAATGTTCATAGAAGCTGGTTTCCCAGATGTAAAGATTTGCTTATCTAATGGATTAAACGAAAGAACAATCAGAGCATTAAAAGAACAAGGTGCTGTAATTGATTCTATCGGACTTGGTGATAACATCGTACTTCCAGATGCAGCAAGAGTAGGTTGTGTATATAAAGAAGTAGCAATAAGAGAAGGCGATAAATACATCGCAAGAATTAAAGCAAGTAATGATGAATTAAAAGCTATCACACCAGGATACAAAAAAGTATATCGTTTCTACGATAAAGATACTGGATATGCCTTAGGTGATGTAATAGCACTTTATGAAGAAAACATTCCAAAGAACAAATTCACATTAGTAGATCCAACAAATGAAGCAAACTTCACTAAGATAACAAACTACAACGTAAGACCTTTACAAGAAACAATCTTCAAAAGAGGAAAACTAGTATACGAAGAACCAACTATCGAAGAAAAGAAACAATATTGTAAAGATCAAATGCTTACTCTATATCCAGAAATAAAGAGAGAAGAAAATCCCCACGGATATTATGTGGATTTAACAAGAAAATTATTAAAACTTAAAAAAGAATTAATAAGACAAGCAAAAGAACAAAGAGTTGACTACGAAGAAAATCCACAAACATTAAGAAAGACATTATAATGACTAGCTTCGATGAAATAAAAGAAAGATATCGTGTAAAGAACAGAAAACTCTTATACACATATCAAGAAGGATACATTGGAAAGAACGTTTACGAAGTCACATTAAATGATGGAACAACTAAACGTTCTGAACAAATCCTAAAAAATAAAGGGAATGGTGATGCAGTAGTAATAATTCCTGTAACAGAATTAAACAGATTCGTAATCATCATTGAATCCAGACCAGTAACACCTGACGAAGTAGCAATTGAATTTCCAGCTGGTATGGTAGATCCTGGTGAAGATTACAAAACAGCAGCATTAAGAGAATTAGAAGAAGAAACAGGATATACCTCGGACAATCTTATTGAACTAGAATGGCACTACCAAGATCAAGGATGTAGTAAAGCAGTAATAAAAACCTTCGTAGCACTTAACTGCAAGAAAGTATCTAAACAACATCTAGACGAAGGAGAAAAAATAGAACCATTTGAAATGGAATATGAAACAGTAAAAAAATTAGTATTAACTAATCAAATGAGAGATGCTAATTCAAAAATAGCATTTATGACTTATCACTTAAAAAGAGACGATTTAAGAAGCAAATAAAAATAATGATAATTTATACGAAATAATCATAAAAAAGCCTTAAAAGGTCTAAAAAGGAGGAAAAACAATATGAAATTCAATGCAAAAGAAGAAACAAAGAAAATAATCAAATTTATTCAAGACTACTACCAAAAAAACAATCTTGGAGGTGTAGTACTTGGAATCAGTGGAGGTAAAGATAGTGGTGTTGTAGCTGGCTTATTTGCTAAAGCTATTGGACCAGAAAATGTAATTGGTGTTACACTACCTTGCCATAGTAAAAAAGTAGATGCTACTGATGCTAAATTAGTAGCTGACAAATTCGGATTCAAATTAATCAACTTAGACTTAACTGGTGTATATGACACATTTGAAGAAGAAGCAAAAAAACTAGAAGACTTCACACAAAGTGAAGATAGTGAAATCAACTTAAAACCAAGACTTAGAATGGCAGCATTCTATTACATAGCTCAAATGTATACAAAGAAAACTAACAAAGTTTACTTAGTAGCAGGAACTGGTAATAAATGTGAACAATTCGTAGGTTACTTCACAAAAGGTGGCGACGGCGTATGTGATATCAACGTTCTAGCAGATCTAACAGTAGAAGAAGTAATCAAAGTTGGAGAAGTATTAGAAGTACCTGAAACAGTACTATATAAAGCTCCAAGTGATGGTTTAAGTGGCAAAACAGATGAAGACAAATTAGGATTCAAATATGCTGATGTAGCCAAAGTAATTAATGGTGAACCAGTAGATGAAGAAATAAGACAAAAGATCCTAAGAAAACACAACGCTAACCAACACAAATTCAATATACCAACATACAAAAAATAAAGGAGGAATAAATATGAAACTAGGTATTTTCGTAGGAAGTTTCAACCCAGTCCATGAAGGACATATCAAAGTAGCTAATTACCTAATAGATAATCACTATGTTGATAAAGTCCTAATGTTAGCAACACCTAACTACTGGGATAAACAAGACTTAGTAGATCTTAAACATCGTGTTAACATGCTAAGATTCTACGAAACACAAAACTTAATAGTTGATGATGAACACAACAAAGAACCATACACATATCAAGTATTAAGACTTCTAAAAAAAGATTATCCAAACGATGAATTATATCTAATCATCGGAGCAGATAACATCATTAATTTAGACAAATGGAAAAACATCGGTGAAATACTAGAAAACAAAGTAATCGTTGTTAATAGAGACAACATCGATATAGAACAATACTTAGACAGATTTCCAAGAGAACAATTTGTAGTATTACCTAGTTTCCCAAATATAGAAGTTTCTTCTAC
>JAFPMR010000007.1 GCA_017411235.1 Bacilli bacterium
AAATTCTTCTTCCAATAGTTTCTCACAATATTTCTTTGTTTCACTATTATATCCTTTTGTTATGTATTCATCACATGATTCTATCTTATCTTTTTTAGGTATTCCATAACTCCATATCATTGTCCTTAATGTTGTTTTTTCTATTGCTGCTAATTTATTATTTATTGATGACAAGAAGGTATATCCTGCAATTATAATGCCAACAAACCCAACTATAATTGTAAGCAATTCTTTTGTCATTTTTAACTTTTCCAGTATTTCTTTCATTCCCTATTCATTTCCTTTTCATGTTTATTAGCAATCTCTATTAATATTGGTTGCCATTTCTTTTTATTTGAATGTACCAATTGATGACAATTAATGCATAATCTTATTATATTTCCAAAGTATGTATGCCTTCCCACCATTCCGTACCTTATATGGTGAATATTTAAGTTGTAAGGATTTCCACACAACATACAATATGGCTCTTCCTCTGCTATCGTTTTATATATTTCTTTTTCTGTCATTCTGTTAATGCCTTGTATGTTGCTGGTCCAACCCAACCATCTACTTTTAAATGCATTTTCTTTTGAAAGTCTTTTACTTTAGTTCTTGTATCTGGTCCAAAACTACCATCTATTGACAATTTGTAACCTAATTCATTCAATCTATTTTGCAACCACTTAACCATAATAGGTGCTTTAACCAAATAATGTAATTGATGTTCATTACAAGCTTTTGTTGTTAATGGTCCAAAGCTACCGTCTACTGCAAGCCCACAATTCCATTGTTCATTCATATAAGCCTGCAATATTTTAACTTGATTTATAGGCGATGGCTGGTCTGTATAATCAATCCATTTCATTTTGCCATGATTTGTCCATTTTGCTACATTTTTTACGCCATTATAATATCTATTGCCATAAATATCAAATTCGCTTATAATAGCCCTTTTTGTGCCCCAACCTGTTGTGTCTTCAAACATCTTGCCACGTTTAGTTGGAGTTGCAGATTCAATACATACTCCTGAATGGTTATACTTAGTACCTTTCATACATACATATTCACCTGGTGTTAAATTACTAAAATTCGTACTTACATCACTACAATAATTTAATGCACCGTTACATGTGAAATCAGGTACACCATTACTGCAATATACTGTTCCACCTCTAAATAAGTTCTTATCTGCTTTAAAACCCCATAATATACATTTTACTGATAAAACACAATCAAATTGCCATTTTCCTGCACTATTTAATTTACTCCAGTTTTTACCACTATAATATACATTAGGTACTTCTTTAGCAAGCCATTTTAATCTAGCTATAAACTCTTTACTTGTATATACTTTACTCATAAGCTTGCCTCATATTCTGCAACTGTTTTAATATTAATTAATGATGAAAATTTATTTTTCAACCATGTTTTAAATGTATCATCTTTTACTATAATTAAACATCCACTTGGTACATTCCCCATCATTTGTGAACTTGATGTTATTTTTGTGTTGTCTAATGTTCTTATATCAATTTTTTCTGCACTTTGGCAATAATAAAACATATACGTAACATCTGTTACATTGCTTAAATCTAAATTAGATAAATCAAACTCTGTTGCATGTCTACATGAATTAAACATATATGTACATGTTGTTATTGTTACACCACTTTGAATTGTTAAACTAGGAATTGTTGTACCTGCATATCCACTTAATAAATATGCACAACTTGCTGTATTTATTGTTAATGGTGATGGCACTTTTTTTGCAACTTTCCTCCAACCAGGTAATGATGATGTTCCGTTTCCTATTGTTGTATTAAAATACTCACTTAAATCTGCTCCACCGCCACCTGTTGTAATTTCTCCATTTTCTGCCATTGTTGCTATATCTGTAAACTTTGTTCCCTCTTGTAAATTTAATGATGTATTGATTGTTGTTAAATCATTCTGTAAACTTTCTAAATAATCACTAGTAGTCATTACTCATTACCTCCTGGAGTTGTCAATGTTGCTAATATCGTATTTATATTTCCTATTGCATTTGATATACTATCATCAACATACTTTTTGTTTGTAAATTCTTTATCTTGTGTTGGTGCTATTGTGGTACTTTGTTGTGGGATAGAAGTAAATGTCTTTAATCCATTAAATGTCTGTTTGTCAGATGTCACACAAAAATTGCTACCAAGAGCTGTGTCTAAATATGTTACTCCTATATTGCCTGATGTATTTACATATAATCTTATAGCTCTTATTTGCCCTTTGCTTGAAGAACTTACCGAAAAATAATACATATTAGCGAAATAAACATTTTCACTAGGCGTTCCTATTTCCTGTATTGTTTTATAAATCGTAATAAAAATTGGTGTTACTTCGCCTATACTACTTACTGTTGAACTGCTGTCTTTTCTATAATAAAAACTTATTGGTGTACCTACCCTTCTTCCCATAACATACAAACCTTTTTTATATTCACTAAAAACAAAAGGCTTATAATTTACATTTCCAATATCTTCTGCTAATTCACTTACTATTGATATTTCTGGCTTATTAGATAAATCATCATAAGCACCACTAAAATCACTTTTATTATTCCAACTTGTTTTTTCTTCACTTGTTACAAATTTATTATTCTGATTTATGTCTGTTACATAATCTGATAATAATTTATTAGTATCATCATAAGTTGTGCCACTATCACCTTTGTCGCCTTTTGGACCTGCTGGACCTGCTGGGCCTGCTGGGCCTGTTAAACCTCGCTCACCTTGAATTCCTTGAGGACCTGCTGGACCTGTATCACCTCTATCACCTTTGTCGCCTTTAAAATAGCCACTATCTACTTTATCTTGTAAATCATCTAATGTCTCATCAATTTCATTTAATTTGGTGTTTGCTATATCTATCCATTGAGGATAATCTTCTTCTTCTTCGATTTCTGCATTAATACTAGGATTTACTATTACAAAGAATACATTACTTTTAAAAATAGGTATTTCATTTTCATTTGTTCCCTCTGTTATAACTAATTGTAAATCTAATTTACCTACTTTAGTTATAAGTGATTTAATAGGCAATTCATAAGTATTGTCTACTTTTGTTAACATTACATATGACTGTGTATTATTTCTATTTAATTCAAGCCTTGCTGTTCCATTTACAAAAGAATCAAAAGAGAAAACCAACTTTTCTTGTAGGTTTTCTCCATCATTTCCTATTACACTTTTTGATAAATAAACTTTTCTTGTATTTTTCTCTATTTTTGCAATTATATTTTCCATATCATATCACATCCTTTTCCTTTATTTTTTCTTTTTCTTAGTTAATTCTACTTCTGGTAATCCTGCAATTGATGTAAGTATTGACAAGATTCCTGCTAATAATGCAGTAGAGCCTACTATTAGCCAATCTACTTCATGAAAAGCAGCACTTGCACCTATTGATGCTATTGCACTTTGAGCTACTGTTTTTAATGCTCTTATACCTGCACATTTAAACCATAATTTATCCATACTATCCTCCTATTAATTTAAAGTTCTCCAACTTCCCCATTCTGCACCATTATAAAAACGTACATATATATTGTAATAGTAATCACTTGTTATAATCATCTGCCCTACATAGTATGATTTAAACACTATTAACAACCCTACAAATGCACTACCTACAGGATTATGTGCTGGATTTTGTCCACCGTTTGTATAACATCCTGCAGTTAAATAATTATCTAAATCATCATTTTCACCAATATAATTAATTTCTGTTTTGTCATAAAATTTAGCATCTGCTGCTGTTTGTGTGTAGTAATTATTAAATTCATTTTCAACATTTGTTTGTATTGCATTTAAGTTAGTTGCATTAACTGGTGTACTTGTACTAGGTAAATCTTGAAAATTAATCTTTTGCATTATTATATCCTCCCTTCATCTTCTCTTGATTCAACATATGCATAATTTTTCTCACTATGTCCTATCAAGATGTTCCATAAGAATTGATACCATTTTAAGTCAGTTCGCTTTATTTTTTTACATTTTCCCATAACTACCTCTCTTTCTTCAATTCTTCTATTTCTTTTTTTAGTTCTTGAACTTCTTTTTTCAATAGCTGTATTTGCCATGTATTTAAAGCAATTATTTCTTTTCTATCTAACAATAAATAATCATTATCTTCGTATACTAAATCTAAATCAAGTTCATTATCTTCTTGTGCTTTTTGTATATCTTGTGCAATAAATCCTATATGTGTTTTATTGTCTATAATTTTTTTCCAATTAAATGATACTGGTTTTAATTCATCATAAAATTTATTGAATTTACTATTTAACTCTTTTATATTTGTTTTTAATCTTTTATCAGAGTAAGCAGTTCCTGCTCTTCCTACCCCTAACCATGAAGCACTTACATATTGTCCATCTGCTTTATATCCTAAATAATCAGGATATAACTGAACGTTACTTGAATATATCCCTGTACTATTTATTGTCCAATTACCAATTTTTCCACTTTTAGCAGTTAAATATCCACCTGTAGAAACACTAAATGTTCCACTACCGTTATTTATTGCACGTGATGTAAGTGTTCCACTTGTTATCTTACTTGCATTAATATTTTGTGCAGAAAAGTTACTTGTTGTAATAATTGCACTTGATACTTGACTAGCAGTTATGCTTCCTGTTGTTATTTTATTTCCATTTATTGTTGTTGAACTGTCATTATTAATAGCAGTTATCACACCGTTTATGTTTACTTTACTTGCATCTATTGTTGCACTTTCCTGTGTTAAATTTATTTTTGATATTACTTCATCATTTCCAACTTTATTTGCTACTTGTATATTAATTTCATTAGCTTTTTGATTTATTGTAGAATTTAAAGTATTGTAGCTATTTTCGGCATCGTTTTTAGTTTCGTATGTTTGTGCTACTTGGCTTGTTATACTATCTGCTGTCTGTTGAATTGTAGAATTTGTTGTTTGTAATGCCTCTTTTGTTGCATAAGTAGTTGCAACTTCTGTTGTTATATCTGTGGCTGTTTGTGTTATACGTGAGTCTACTACTTGCAACTCATTTTTAGTAGCATATCCACCTGATACTTCTGTTCTTATTTGACTTGCAGTTTGTGATAGTTCACTTCTTGTTGCAAATTGACTTGTATATATATTGCTTGCCATACATCTTACCATTATGTATGCACTTAAATATCCAGGTAATGTTATCGTATAATTTCCTGTTGTTAGATAAAAATCAAGTGGTGATGGAAATGGTCTTGTTTCTATTACTTCTTGTTGTTTTAATACTACTGAACCATCTGCAGCATATTCACATTTCTTTGTTATCTGAACTGTCTCATTGTCATAATCCCAATAAAATTCATCATAATTCGTACTATCATAATAAAGCAAATCATCAAATAACTCATAATCAAATATTTCCCCTGTTGTTGTGTTTGTAAACCTTATTATTCTTACTGGCATATATAAAGTATCACTAGGATATAAATTATTTCTAGGATATAGCAAACTTATATTCTCTGTACTCATTGGATGTATCTTTATCATTATTGGTTGTGATTCATTTACATTTAATAGTTGAACTTCTGCATATTCGCTTTCTGCTGCAGTTGTTATATCTGCTATATCTTGTATTTTAGAATTTAATTCTCCTACGTTTTGTGTCAATGTTGATATTTGCCCTGTATTATTTGTTACTTGTAATGTTAAGCTATCATAACCTTCTATTACACTAGTTCTTAATGTTCCTGTTGTTATATAATCAGCAACTATTGAACCATCCATTGTCATAGCAAGTCCATATGGTCCATTTATTCCTGTACTTGAATATCCTAACCCATTTATATTCCATCGCCATACATGAACTGCTTGGTTAGGATCTTCGTTATCCATTATGTATAATTCATTGTTTGTCTTATATACATAACCACCCATAGCTTGTGTAATTAAACTTGTTGCATTGCTTTGAGCTTCTTCTAATATTGAACCTGGATTAATCTGTTCTAATTCAAATTCATATTTATTCATTTGTGTAGCATAATTTGCTTGTAATGTTCCTATTTCAAATTTTTCTACTCTGTCTACCAATGGATTATATACTGTCTTAATTACTCTTGTTGTGTAATTTAATCCAAATATTTCAGCATGAATTGTATCTCCTAATTCTACTCTTTCTAAATTAGAATACTGCTTATATTCTTCTGTTTTACTTAACTCCAACCAATCTATTTTTATGTTGATTTTAGGCAAATTTACCCCATTTTCATATAATATAGCGACTTGTTCTCTTAATGCATCGTAAGCATCTTCTATATCATGATATGCACTTTCATCTTCAGGATCATACTTTATATCACTAAATTCTATTAATGCTATCTTAGGATATGGATAATCATTTATATTGTCTGCATCAATATATTTCTCTGGTAATAATAACCCATCAAATCCAATTGGCATTATTCTTGTATATATTTGTGTTGCATCTGTAGTTATATTAATTCCTGTTATATTCTTTCCGTATAATAGTTTTTCGCCTCTATCTGCACCTATTCTTGAATTTAAAGCTATATTAAAATTATTCCTATCTATTTCAATACCAAATAAATTTACCATTGAATTTTTTTGCTCGCCTAATATTACTTCAACAAGATTTTTTCTTACATATCTTGCAGTTTTCTGCACTGATACATCAGAAGTAACATTAAAAGGAAGTTGATAATTTGCTCTTTGTAATACCCAATCCAAAAAAGGTTTTGGGCTTAATTGATAAGGATATATATTTTCAGCAAAATCATCTAGTAACAAATAAAAAAGATGGCTACAATTTATAGTCATCTTGTCATATGTTTTTGTTACTTTTTTTATTATAAAGCATTGCATTGTTCCATCAGAAACTTTGCATTTAACTATTCTTCCTTCTTTTAATTCATTTGCCATTGTACTTAATGTTGGATATTCAAAATCTAATGAATATTCCCCATTTAATTCTTCTGTTACTTTAGCAGTTAATACATCGTTAAGATATCCTAAACCATTTTTTGTAAAATTAGTTGTTCCCTCTTCATATAATATCATAACAACCTCCTTTTATAAGAATGACTTCTTGTATTGTATAGTTAAATCTGTTACTGTTCCTGTAACTGTTAAAGCATTACTTCCATTAATTACTCTTGGAAAATCCCCACTCATTGAACCCGATGCATTTATTCCATTTTTAGTTATAATTTTTGCCTCGGAATCTAAAATATATGTACCATCTGCATCATATATTGTAAATTGTATACCATTTAATCCAATTGTTATATTTCCTGTTCCTGTTAAAGTAATTATAGGATAAGCATCCGTATATGTATCACTACTAAATGAACCTGTTGTTGTCATGTTTACTGTTGTTGGTGTTACTGCTCTTCCTATTGGTTGTAACATAAATTGTACTGGAAATTTCCTAAATCTCACTACTTTTTCAAATGGTATTGTATTAGATATATAACCTCTATATTCTTTTTCACTATCTATTTGTAATGTTCCATATCCATCAAGCCAACTTGTTATATCTTCTCTATTTGCATTTCTGTAATGGCATTTTAAGGTAAATGGAATTGCATCATATGTTTTATTGTCTATTGCTAAAAAACCACTTTTACCAGGTATTGTATATTGTGTAAAGTTTCTTTTTGGTTTTGGTATTATTGGTGTTTCTTCTATTATTATGCCTTTTGAATTAAAGCTTACCCCATTCCATTTGTAATTTTCATTCATTTTATACACCACCTTTTGCTAATGCACTATTTTTTCTATAAAATTCTAGTTCTTCGGCAAGTTGTTGTATATCTGTTTCTCTATTATTATAAAATTTATCTATTGTAAGAAATAGTGGATTACTATTAGCAGTTGGATTTATTGTAGGATTTACTGATGCATCCACACCAGTAGCTAATTCTCTCATCGCATTTTCAACTTGTGGTATTGTATCTTCAATTCCTTCAACATAACCCTCACCTAACATTTGTCCTTGCCATCTTGTTGCTTTTGATGGACTTGCAATTCCAAATATTGATTTTAAACCATTTAAAACGGCTTTACCAAATCCAGTTATCTTTTCCCATAACCAACTTGATACAGATTTAATTCCTTCCCACAAGCCAGCTACTAAATTTTTACCTATTTCAAATATACCTGAAATTCCTTTTGCAAATTCTTTAAGTATATTTACTGTGACTTTTCCTGCACCTATTACTGCTTCTGGTGCTGCTTTTAATATACCTTTGCCTAATTCTACTACTAAGTCCATGCCTAATTTTAAAATTTTAGGAAGGCTAGTTATTATCGTATTTATAATTTCTAAAATACACTCCAAAACTGCAGGAATTAAAACATCTATATTATTTATAATACCTTTTGCTAATGCTACTACTATCTGTAAAGCAATTTTCACAAGTTTAGGCAAATTGTTTGTTATAAATAATATTATTGATTCTATTAGCTTATCTATTGTTTTTTGCAATTCTGTTGTATCTTGAGAAACTAAATCTAAAATATTGTCTATCATCATTGTAATTGAATCTAACAATTGTGGTACTAAATCTAAAAGCATTGTAGATATTTGTGGAAGTAATTCGCCTGTTAAATCTGCAATTCCTTTTAATATTTCAGGTGCTAATTGTTTTAATACAACACTTACATTTTTTACTACTGTTGTTATTGTACTTGCTAATTGTTTTGCATTGCCAGTTCCATTTATAAAATTATCCCATGCAGCTTTCATTTGTGATACACTGCCACTTATTGTTGATGATAGTTGTTGACTTGCTGTTCCTGCAATTTTTTGCATTTTTACATAATCAACTAATGCTTGTTGCATATCTGCATAATTACCCATTTGATAGTTTGTAGCATTTCCTTGTGCCTTATTCCACTCATTTACTTTGTTAATAACTTCTTGCATTCCTTGTTTTGATCCTTTAATACCAAGTCTTAAATTATCAATTAAGGTAAAGTTACCTCTCATTACTGCTGCAAAAGCATTTTGAACAGCTTCTTGACTTGCACCTGTTGATGCAACTATATCAGCTTGTGCTACTAAAATATCATTAGCAAGTTTTGCTGATTTTTCTGCATCGCCACCTAATGAGTCTTTTAATCCTACTGCATATGTATTTACTTGGTCATAATAATCTTTTGCACTTATTCCCATTGTTTTATAGGCATCTGTTGCATTCTTTTTTACTGTAGAAAAAGCTGTACCAAATAATCTTTCACTACCTTTGTGTGCTTTTTCAAGTTCTGCATATGATTTAACTCCTGCACCTACAACTGCTGTTAAAGCACCTGCTACTGCACTTGTTACTTGTAACATTTTTTTTGATACTTCTAAAGCAACATCTCCAACTTTTTTTAAGCCATCTTTTAATTTAGTTAAATCAGCTTTATTTGCATTTTTTAGTTCTTCATTCATTGATTTTAATGCATTTTCACTTTTTGCAATTTCTAAAGACAATTGATTATAGCTTTCTTTTTGCTGGTCGGTAAGTTTACTATAATCTCCCATTTGTCTTTGTGCTTCTTTTAGCTTATCTAATCTGTATGATGTTTCAAATATGTTCTTTTTTAATACATCATATTTTTGTGCAAGTAAATCTGTGTTTTTAGGATCTAACTTCAAAGCCTGATTCAATGCTTTTAAGTCGCTATTTAATGCATATACTTGTTTGTCTGTTTGCTTTAATGCATCTTGTAATTTTGTGGTATTACCCCCAATTTCGATGACTATGCCTTTAATTTTAGAACTTGCCATTTATCTTACCTCCTTCCATATTAGAATATTTCCATATATAACCATGAAATTTATTTCTTTTACCACTGCAACACATACTTATATGAGAAGAACTTTTTAATCCTAATTCATTTACTGCATCTTGCATACACTCAAATGTTTTAATAAAGTTTTCTTCTAAATCATATTGATTAACTGCTCTACTATGATGGTTTTTTTTACCTATCATGTATTGTCTATGTTTTTCTTTGGTTTCCTCACTATGTTTATACCCTAAACATTTTTGTTTTCCAATATGTGAAATACTCATTTTTTTTCTTGTTTCTAATGTATGTTTTCTTCCTTTATTAGCCATTTTTATTTTATATTTTGTTAATTCGCTTAAATTAGTAATTCCTCCACCTTTTTGTATATTATAGCCATATTTTTCATTTGTAGTGTTATATTTTTTTATATATTGTTTTTCTAAAGTTTCTGCATTATCTTTTGTTAAATTTTCATATATAATTTGATGATGAAAATTATCCCATCCATACTTAATAATTGCATTAAAAAATCTTGGTGATTTTTTATAACCCATACCATTGCTCCATCTTCTTGATACAGGTTGTTGATTAGTTATTCCTATATATTTCTTACCATTAATTTTGTTAGTATGAATATATAAACTATAGTTTTTCATCATATCACTTCCTTTTTCCTTATGAATACTAAAAAAACTACCCTTACGAGTAGTCTTTTTACTACTCATAAGAGTAGTTATTATTGCGTTTCATATACAGTTGAAAAGAATGTATTATATACATTTGCATTTTCATCTGTTTTTTCAAGAACTGCTCTTACAAGTTTATCACTAGCACGTGGTGCTGCAGTTATGTCAACTGTTTCTGTTTGTGGTTCTTTAGTAGATTCAATTGTAGAACTGCTATTTGATGGTCTATTTGCCATGCAATTGTAATACCAGAATCTTCTATTTGCTCTATCTCCATCAATTTGAAAACCTAAAGCAAATCCTGTTGTACCTTTTGTAGCATCTTCAATTAATGCACCATTTGTATCTTGTAATTCACCTAATATTTTTTTTCTAAATTCGTCAGTGAATATTGCCATTTCTAATGAACCTGTATATCCTTGGTTTGCTGATTCATTAAAATATTTAATATTGTCTGCATAGAAGTCTGTTTCATCACCTGCTCTATCAAGTGATAAACTTACTGCACCTGGTATAGCAAATATATCACCATAAGTATATCCACTTGCTGATTCAGCAGTTATTGGTGCTATATGAACTTCACTTAATCCAAATTTTACTTTATTCATATTTCCTCCTATATTTCATAAAAATTATGATATATTTTTTCATCGTCATCCCATAATTCATCTCCCACATCATATGGGATGTTGTTTGTAGTTAATAATTCCTCTAGTGTTTGTTGTAATGCAACTTCTTTTTTTTCAGTTATTAATTCTATTTCAAATTCATACGGTCTATAATATGTAATTCCATCGGCTTTAAAAGTATCAGGGCTTATTTCTCTATAGACAACAAATGGTATAGATATTTCCTTGTCTGATACAAAATGGTCATATGCTACTGGTATATTTAATGTCTTTAATAAATCATAAATTCTTTTATGCATTTTACCCTCCATTTTTGATTATTCTTTCTACATCTTGTTCATATTGCTTGATACACTTTTGTTCTACTGGTGCTATATGCACAAATGCTCTTGTTCTACCACCATTCCTTGTTACATGTCCTTTTTCAAGTAAATGTGTTAATTGGTATTGTGTATTATAAATAGTGCTACTTACATAACCTCTACCTTTTTGTGTTTTTGTTTTCCAACCTTTATTATATTTGCCTGTTCTTACATGATAAGTATTTGTAGTATTTTTTAAATCATTTGCACCATCTTTAGCAATTCTTTCAGCAGAACGTGTTATTTCTTCTTGTATATCTTCACTATATTCATTAAGTATGTTTTTAATATCTATAATAGAATTAGCCATTAATTCCCATCTTTCTAGCACATACCAATACAATATCAAACTTGTTCTTAGGATCTATTGTTCTTATAACTGAATATCTTTTATTATTCCAATTAAGTTCTTGTTGTCCATCATAATCTAGTCTTTTCATAACAAACTCTACACTAGGTGTTAAGCCTGTTTCTACTGCACTATAGTATTCATTTGTTCTAACACTTTGCTTTTTCGCATATCGTTTAGTTAATGTAAAAGAAGAGGTTTTGACATTTCCTATCTCATCCTCTTCTAATACTTTGCTAACTAAATATATTATCTCGGTGTATTCCATATTATGCCTCTATGTATTCTTTAATATGCCTTAATGTATCTAATTGATATGAATAAGAATTTTCATACATTTCCTTATTTACAACATCAAGTTGACTTAAAGCATATGTAATAATTGCAGTTTCAACTAAACTATCGGGATTATCAACTAAAGCACTGACTATGCCAATTCTTTTTAAATCTTGTTTCCCTGCATCTATCCACATTTGAATTGTTGAATCAAATTCATCATGTGATATGCCTTGTATTTTCTTTAATTTTTGTAATATTGTATCTTGCATAGTCTACCTCCTATTTTATTTATTAAGCACTAACTGGTTTTGCAATTAGACAGAATGCTTTATCTGCAACTGCTTCAACACCAACAAACTTACGACCTAAAATACGAACTAAATCATATTCCATCTTAGTCTTGTCATCGTATTTCATTTCAATACCTTCGCCACTTGGATAGTTAGCTAATGCACCATGGTTGAAATCTCCAACTATCATGTATACATCTCCTGAACTTGCAGTGTCATATGCAGGTAAAGAATTGTTGAATACAACTTTAATTCCTTCAAATATATCTAATGCATAATTATTAGTGTATTGAATTTCTTTAAATTTAGCATATGTTAATTTATTCATAACAATTGTTAAATTATTTGCTTCATCGCTTAGATTTCCAGTAGCTTGAGCTGTTAAGCTGATTGATGGAGCTGCAGTAATCTTGTTAGCACTTACAGTATCATATACACCATCGCTATTTGCAGTTAGTGATTGTGGTAATGCTGCAATCTTAGCAACTAATATATCAGCACATTTCTTAGCTATTCTATAAGTAATTTCATCATAGATATAACGTAAGAAATCTTCTGATCTCATATCAATTACTTCATCTGATAAGCTTATCCATTTTTTGATGCTCATAGGTACTAAAGTTACTACCCCTAATACTAATTCTTGTTCTGTTACTGCACCATTTCCTTCTTGATGAATTATTGCAGGATCTCCACTTACTTCAAATTGAACTTTTAAGTTACCTTTTACTGAAAGTGAACGAACTCTTGACATTAGTTCTTCTCTTTCCCATGCAGTTTTAACAATGTCATATACCATATCTGGTACTTCAACTGTTGCACTATTTCCTGTTGCATATCCTCCTGTAGTTACCAATGCTCTTAACTCTTTATCATCATTTGTTTTGATATAGTTAGCAAATGCATCGATATATTCTTTTGAATTTCTTAATTCTTTGTTGTTTTCCATTTCTTTCTCCTCCTTAACAACTTCTTTTACTGCAAATGATTTTTCTTCCATTTCTTTTGCAGCTTTTTCATTTTCGATATGCTCTTCAATTTTTCTTTCTTCTTCGTTTAAAGTTTCAACTTCTTTATTAAGTTCTTCAACTTTTTCTATATCTTCTGTTTTTTCAACTTCTTCACGAATTTCAAGTTTACGAGCTTCGATTTGTTCCTTAGTCATATTGACCTCCTTATTGTTTTTTGCTATTTAAGGCATAACTACCATTATTCCTCTCCAGGATTTATTAAACGAATTAGTTGGTATCCACCAACAAAAAAAGAGTTCTCCAACTCTTTTCTCATATTCGTATTAACCTAATTTCTTTAATAATTCTTCTTTAGCTTTTGCTAATGCTTGTTTTCTTTCTTCTTCTTTTAGTTCTTCTTCATGTTGTTTTCTTAATTCTTCTCTTCTTTTAGTAAAATCATCACATTTAATATCTCTAGCAACACTTACATCAGTTGCATTATAAAATGGTTGATCTACAACTGATACATCAAATACTTTACCAATTCTTTTAATTGTTCTTGTATCTGTATCATAATCGTATTCATCTTCATCAACTGTAAATGCAAATGATTGTTTATCTATTAATCCACTTTTTATTGCATTAAATATATCTCTATGTGTTGATACATTATCTTGTAGTTTAGCATCCATAAACAATCCTTTTTCATCTACACTTAATTCAAGTGATTTATTTCTTGTTCTTGCTAATACCATAAAACTATCATTATGATTATAACGTAATACAACATCTGACATATCTGCTTCATCAAATGCCCTTGAATCAATAGTCTCGGTATAACTATAAGTTTCTGGACTATTAAAAACTGCAGCATATCCTTTTATTTCCATTTTGCCATCTTCGGTATCTTCTGCCCTAAATTGTATGTCTAGTTTTCTAATTTCCTTCTCCTTCATTTTCTTCTCCTCCTACTCCTTCATTTAACGTATGATTTTGGTCTATTAAAAATTGGTCGCCATTTTCAATTGGTGCTAAATTAAATACTTCCCTTTGTTCATTAATTGTTAATATATTACTTGCATATCTTATTAATTCAACTTTTGTCTTATTACTTGCATATTGTAATCTATTACTTTCAAATATTATTTCGTTACCATTAAATCTTTCGTATGGTGTAAATAACTTATTTGTAAACTCTAAACTCATTTGTAAACCAATTGGTTCTAATACACTTTCATAAAAAGCATTCCATTCATCTTCGCTATATTTTGACTGTAGTATATTTTCATTTAAACCAAAATAGCTTAATACTTTGTTATCTATTTCTTTTATTTGTCCATCACTTGCTGTTGCTGGTTCTATCTTAACTGGAATAAAGTCAGTTGTTGCATCAAGTCCACCAATTCCACTTTTATTATGTTTATTTATAAAATCATCAACAAATTGATCTCGCATTTTCTTTACATCTTCTGGTTTTAATAATGCTTTAGTTGACTTTAATAAACCTTTTATTGATGATGTTGTTTTAATTGCATTTATTATTCCTTCATCAAGTATATGCTTCATAGAAAGTGTTTTAATAATTGGTCTTGAACTTCCACCTGTTAATCCATTTGTTCCAACAAATCTAGTTAAATGTATACATTCCTCTAATGGTACATATTTACTTTTCATTCTGCCAAATTTAAACTTTAGATATAATTTGTCATTATACTCGTAATATTTACCTTCATCATAAATTAGTGGATATATAGCTTCTACTTTATATTCTTTATCTCTTTTAACATATGCAAATGCATCATTATATGTTTCTAATGTTGCTAGTAATTGATAATAGAATTG
Source organism: Bacilli bacterium (assembly GCA_017411235.1). The sequence goes on from JAFPMR010000007.1 coordinate 15,180, forward strand.
ATATGCATTTTGAAATTCATTAGGTTGTTTTGCAAGTAGTCTGTATGTTCTTCCCTTTAAATTATCTAATTTTAAATTTCCATCTTTATCTTTAAAATTACGTATGTGTTTTGGATGCATTTTAGCCCCATTTCTAGCAATTGCATCTACACATGTCAGTACATCAGGATCATACTCTAAATCACCATGATAAGTTGTGAATACTGCCTTATTATCATCAAGTAATCTTAACTCTTCGTATTGTCTTTCGCTTTCTTCTTTTTCCCTTCCAAACAACCTTTTAAACATACTTCTTAATTCCATTTCATACCTCCTCATTTATATAATTCAAATATTCTTGTTGTTTATTAACAAAAATTACATAAGCATCCATAAGTGAGGCAACCCCATCTATTCTTTGCCTTGACTTTTCTTTTGACAACATAATATTCTCATTATCATCCTTTTTAATTGCTGCATTGGATAAATTCCACTTTAATATTGGATTATTGTTATAATTTATCTTCTTATCCATTAAATCTGCTTTCATCTGTTTTAATGGTGCACTTTCCGTTTTAAATCCCTGGCGAACTTCTATCATATCGAATCCATTTTCTTCCATGTCAATTTTCCAATAATTAGCATTCCAAGAATCATAGCCTACCCACAGTGGTCTTAAATCATTTTTTTCTACTTCTTCTAAAAACCATTGTGTTACATCATGATAATCTATTTTAGAATCACCACTTAACCTTAACCATCCCAACTTTAACCATTTATCGTATGGAATTTTATCATCTATTACTTTCTTTTCTAATGAATTGGTTGGTATCCAATACATTTGCTTAACTCGTATTTTCCCCTTAACTACACCTAAAATGGTCGCTGCTGTAAGATCAGTTGTGCTTGATAAATCGACACCAGCTATGGTATAGCAATCTTTCCAATCTGTGTATATTTCTTCATTATTTAACTCATCAAATGTAAGCCATGCATTTACACTATTCTGTCTTATATTAAAGTCCTTACATAATAAATTAACTAATTCTATTGGACTTGCTTTGGCTCTTTCTACTTTTTCTCTTAAATCCTTTAATGATTTAATAACATTTAATGCTGGATTTGCTTTATACCAAGCCTCTTCATTTACCCACTCTTTTTCATCATCTAGTTCGTATATTATAGGCAATAAACTTTCATCTTGTATTGTTCCATCTATTACCTGACTAGCATATTCGTATTCTACATCAAAGACATTTTGTCTTACTGTTCCCATTGTACTTGTTTCAAGTAACATTGGTTGTGTTCTTGCACTCATTGAATCGTACATTACATCTAGTAAGTTTTTATCTTTCCATGCATGTACTTCATCTGCTATTACTAAATGTGCATTTAAACCATCTAGCGAGTTACTATCACTTGCTAAGGCTCTAAATATACCATCTGTTTTATCATAATATATTCCACCAATTAAACATCTTATTTTTCTTGCTAAATCTGGACTTTTTTTTATCATCCTTTTAGCTTCTTCCCATACTATCCTACTTTGATCCTTTTTTGTTGCTACACTGTATATTTCTGCACCACCTTCGCCATCACACGTTAACATATAATTTGCTATTGCAGAATCTAATACCGATTTACCATTTTTTCTTGCTACAAAAAAAATTACTTTTTTATATTTTCTTTTTCTTGTTTCTTTATCTACAAATCCAAAGGCTGCTTCTATCATAGCTTTTTGAAATAGCTCTAATTTTAATAATCTACCATTCCATTGACCTTTACTTTGTCTACAATACTTTTGAGCAAAATTAATCGGTTTGTGTGCCAAATATTTATCAAATACGTATGTATGTTCTTCTGTTTCCCCTGTCGATTTATTAAAAAAAGACACTTTTTTTTCTGTCTTTATATCTTCTACTAATTTAGCATATTGTTTTTTTACTTTGTTACATACTTTTTTAGGATTATCACATATCCATTTGTAGTATTCTTCTATGTATGTCATTAATCATCACTCAAATCATCATCTTCAAAGTCGGATGGACTATTATAGTTATTTACTACTAAATCGTTTAATTGCTTCATACAACTTTGATAACTTTTCATCATATTGTTGTATGTCTTTACTTCCGTTCTATCTTTCCATCCCCATTGATTATTTCCATTCTTGTATTTTTCTTTTACACCATGAATAGCTATATAATCTGATAAATGTCTTAATTGAACCGATTGAAATGCTACATTATGTATTAGTTCTTTATTTATAGCAATTACTTCTTTTGATAATCCGTTAAGTGTTTTTATTAATTTTTTTTCTTCTGTTTCTACTTCTTTTGTTAAATCCTCTATGCTTTCTTCTTCTTCATCATTTTTAGAAAAAGTGTTTTTTATTGAATTTATAGCACTAACGTTTCCATGTAATGCCTGTTCATATAACTTAATGTTTACCAAAGTTTCTGGTGTCATTTCTTCTTCTGTAAATCCTAACTTTTGTAATTGTAATTTTTGGTTTTCTGTTAGTTCTATTTTCACTTTCTCACTTCCTTTTTAGAATAATCCCCATTCAGCAAATTTTTCAAATCCACCAACTTTATTAATATATTCTCTTGCTATTTCTACTATCTCACTATATGGTTTACCATCTATTGTATCATCGCCAATAGCACAACATAACTCTACTACTTTGCCTGTTTCTTGTGCTTTTAGGAATGCATATATATTAACTGATACATCGGCTTTAGATAAGTCTTTGCCATGTAATCCTCCACCTGTAACACTTTGTGCCATATCACTGCCTAACTTTCTATTTGTAGCACCTGTGTCAACGTCAGTTCCACCTGTCCATTCTCCAAGTGGATTAATTATTATTTTCATATTTGTTGTTTCTAATGTATTGTGTATTACTTTTAGTATGTCTTGCTCTTTCGCATTTGATTGACATACTATTACTTTATCATCTGTTAATATATATTTACCATCGCATTTAAAATTATCATATATATTTCTTGCTAACTCACTTAAATCTTTTTCATTCCAATTTAATGGTACACCTTTAAATATTCCATTGTCGCCACATCTTATTTCTTCTTCTTGATTTTCTGCTAGGTGTTTATCTTGAGGCACTACAACTAAATCTAATGCCATTTTCCCTGCGATTCTATTAACTATGGCCTGTACCTCGTCTTTTTTAAAAACTTCGCTTGTTTCGGCTATTATGTGGCAAATACCATGTCCTATTAATACTTCCACTGCAATTTTTGGTCTTTTACTCTTTTTATATGCTAAATCTACCAATGCTCCTGCTATTCTATCTGCTATCTTGTCAGGGATGCGATGGGTTACACTTTTCTATCATCGCACATCACTTCCTTTCTCTATTTCTATATTTAATAATTTATATAATTTTCTTGTACTTATATTTAATTTAATCATGGCATCTTTTATACTTTCATATTCAATACCTTCAATTGTTATTTTTCTTTTTCTTTTACTTGGTTGCCCTAATTTTTTTAATCTCATTTTCTCTATAGCTTCTTTTGTGTGATGTTTGCCTTTAAAAGGATTATTTTCCAACATCCTCTTTCTTTGCCTTTCCTTTAATGTCCCATAATTCATATTATATTTTTGAGTGCACCACTCTAAATTAGAAACATTGTTATTCATAGAATTTTCATCTTTATGATTTACTTGTGGCAAGTTATATGGATTATCTATAAAAGCTTCAGCAACTAATCTATGAACTGCTTTAAATTTTCTTTTATTATTTTGATAAAGATAAACTCCTAAATAGTTTTTTCTTTCATATTGTTTAAGTATTTTGTTTCTTTTAATACTATAAACTTCTCCGTTTTCGTTAACTTTATAATCTGTAAAGCCTTCTATTATTTTCCAATTCATAATCATATCCTCCATATAATTATTATACCATAACGGCTTTACTTTTTCAAGTTTTTCAATTTATCTTCACTGCCTTTTCTCCTGTAAAGTTTTCCCATCTTTGTATTATTACATCTACCCATTTTGGTTCTAATTCCATAGTATAGCAATTTCTATTATTTTGTTCACAAGCAATTAATGTGCTTCCACTTCCACCAAATACATCAAGTACATTTTCATTTTCTCTACTTGAACTTTTTATTGCTCTAGTACATAATGCAATAGGTTTTGGTGTTGCGTGTCCTCCTACACTTTCTCTTTCTTCTCCACTTGTTTTACTAAAATGCCATACATTATTCATATTGTCGTGTGTATTATCAAAATAAGCGAAATTACTTTGAAATTCTTTTCTGTGTTCATTATAAATCTTTTTTAATTCTTCATATTTAGTTCTTAATACATCATAATCTTCTGTAAATGCATTAATATTATTATCAAAACAATATTTTTGAATTTTTAAATATGCTTTTCTTATTGGGAATTCAGTTTGATTTTTTGCCCAATAATGTGTAACTCTAGTGCTGTCAATTTTAGTTAATTGTTTTGTAGTTAATCCACTTTTATTTTTTTCAACTTCAAACCATTTTCTTATTGGTTCAAAACATTCGTTATATTTTGCTATAGTTCGTGGGTCTTTTTTTATATCTCCACACACTACAAATAAACATTTTTCATCTGCTATCGGGTACATTCTAAACTCACTAGATAATTGTCCTTGTCCATTATCTTTATCCCAAGTAATCAAATTTCTAAATGTAATTTTTTTTTGTTTTGCCATAGGCTTTAAAATATTAGAATATATATCCATTAAAGGTTCATCTATTCCCCAACAATACCAACTCCCATTATCTTTTAAATTATTAAATGTTATTGGTATCCATTTTTTATTAAATTCCAGCAAATCATCATAATTAAGGTTGTCATTTGCTACACCATCATTTTCTTTTTTCATTCCATAAGGTGGGTCAGTAAATACCATATCAGCTTTTACACCATTCATTAATTTTGATACATCTTCAGGATTAGTGCTATCTCCACACATTAAAAAGTGTGAATGTATTTCGCTTTCATCATATTCTATTATTTCTCCTGTTTCTGGGCATTTAACTTTAACCATTCTATATATTCCTCCTCAGTTTTATCGCTTTTTTGAGAATTACAATGTTTGCAACATAAGACCAGGTTATTTTCTTTATTATTTCCACCACGGCTTACTGGTATTTTATGG